>JAJECZ010000382.1 GCA_022821735.1 Alphaproteobacteria bacterium
ATGACGGCAGCGAGGACGAATGCCACCACGGGCGGCGCAAATATGTCGGCAGGCTCGACACGCCCGAATACACGGCGTGGTGCGAAAGGCAGGACCGCCGCGACGCCGAAGAGGAGCGCCAGGAGCAGGAAGCCGAAGCCCGCGCCGCACAGGCACGGACAGGCGGACACGGCGGCGGGCGGGAAGACGCCGCAGCGGCGGACCATGACATGCCGCAGGAGGGTCCCGCTGCCCGACGCACAACCGTCACCCCGGCCTTGCCTGCCCCCCGCGAAGGCGGGGGAGCCTGGGACCATCCCTGACTCGCACGGCTGCTTCAGCGGCAGAACCTGCTCTTCGCCGACTGCGTCGGCATCGGCGGTCAAGGATGGCCCCCCGCTTTCGCGGGGGTGACGAATAAAGAACCTCGGAACATGACAAAACATGACATTTCATGACACTTCATGACATGCCGCGACGGCCCCTACCCGCGCTGCCCCTCCCGGCGCCAGAGCCATGCGAGCAGCATTGCCGCGAGCGCCAGCACCAGCCAGCCCGGCAGCAGCGGCGTGCGCTCGATGCCGGTCACCCGATAGGCGCGGTTGTCCCGCACGCCGATCCAGTCGCGCCCGGCCATGCGCCCGCCGGGCCTGACGGCGCGCAGTTCCGGCACGCCGTCCCGTCCGAGCCAGAGCACGCGCCCGCCCGTGGCCTCGGCGACCGGCGCGAGGCGCGCCGCCGTCGGGCGCAGGTCCTCGAATTCCAGCGGGTTGTCCACAGCCGCGCCCGCGATGGCCGTCTTCTCTCCGGACCGCACCTGCCAGACGCCCACCATGTCCGCCTCGACCGCGCCCCGCCAGCGCCCGGCGCCGGCGGGCCTGAGCTCGACATCGACCGTGCGCCCGTCCGGCGCGAGCGCAGTCACCGGCTCGGGGTCCGCCTCCACCTTGCGCCGCTCCACCTCCAAGCGTCCTCCCATGATGCCGGCCGTCAGCGCGTCCTCTTCCAGATCCGGCTCCTTCATCAGCCAGTGGGCGAGCCGGCGCAGCAATTCGGCGTGGGGGCCGCCGCCCTGGTAGCCGCGCGCCCAGAGCCAAACCTGGTCGCTGGCGAGCAGGCCGACCCGCCCCTCGCCCACCCGGTCCACGAGCAGCAGCGGACGGCCGTCCGCACCGGACAGCAGCGTCTGGCCGCGTTCGCGCTCGACGTCGATCTGGCGCAGCCAGCGCCCCCAGCGCGGCTCCGCCGACCCCGCCACCAGCGGGCCGGTCACCGGATGGCGCCGCCCGAGGTCCGTCGGGACCGGGCGGAACGGCCCGGTGAGGATGCGTCCCGTCGGCGCGGCCGGATAGACGTCGCTCAGCGCCGACTCGTGGAGGGTCGTGACCTTCGAGGCGAAGGCCGGGCCGGCCGCGTCGAGCAGCGCGCCGCCGCCGCGCACATAGTCGGCGACATTGGCGAGGTAGAGCTGCGGGATCACGCCCCGGCGCGCATAGCGGTCGAAGACGACAAGGTCGAATTCCGCCAGCCGCTGCTCGAACAGCTCCCTCACCGGGAAGGAGATCAGCGCGAGCTCGCGGATGGGCGTGGCGTCCTGCTTGTAGGGCGGGCGCAGGATCGTGAAGTGGATGAGGTCCACCGCCGGGTCGGACTTGAGCAGGTTGCGCCAGACCCGCTCGCCCAGATGGGGCCGGCCGGACACCAGGAGCACCTTCAGGCGGTCGCGCACGCCGTTCACGGTCGCCACGGCCCGGTTGTTGGCGAGGCTGAGCTCGCGCGGCCCCTCTTCCACGCCGAACTCGAAGACCGTATTGCCGGCATGGCCAACGGGAAGGGCGACCCGTTTCGCGCGGCCGAGGACGACGCCCACAGTCTTCAGCGGGCGGCCGTCGGCCGAGATCGACACCAGCGCGCCGCCCCGTCCCGGCCCCTCCGGGCCGATATCCTCCACGAGAAGCTCGACTTCGACATCCTTGCCGACAATGCCGTAGGCCGGCGCCGCCTCGACCGACAGCCGGCGGTCGCCGTCGTGGTCCGGTTCGCCGGTCAGCAGCACATGGACCGGCCCCATCTCCCCGGGATCCGCGGGTGCGGCCGCCGCATCGTGCGCCTGGCCGTCGGTAATCAGAATGGCGCCGGCCCGCCGGCGCCGGGGAACCGCCGCCCAGGCTTCGCGCAGCGCGCCGAGCAGCGCCGTGCCCCGGTTGCGTTCGCCCGCCCCGTCTCCGGCGGTCTCCACGACAAGCGCATCTACGCGCGGCAGGAAGTCGAACCGGCTCGCCAGCGCGTCCAGCGCCTCGTCCGTCATCCGGACCCGACCGCCGACGCGCTGGCTGGCGGAGCGGTCCACCGCGATGACGACCGCATCGCGTTCCGGCTCCCGCAGCTCGGAAACGAGGGTGGGCCGCGTCAGGGCGGCGAGGAGCAGCGCCGAAAGCAGCAGCCTGAGCGGGCCGCCCGACGCGCGGCGCGCGACGGCGAGCCCCGCCGCCGCCAGCGCCGCCGCGCCCACCGCCCCGAGCAGCCACCAGGGCAGCATCGGCGCGAAGGCGATATCGGTCGCGTTCGCGATCATCCGTCGAGGCGGCGCAGAATGGCCGGCACATGCACCTGGTCGGCCTTGTAGTTGCCGGTGAGCGCATGCATGACGAGATTGATGCCGAAGCGCCGCGCCGCCTCCCGCTGGCGCTCGCCGCCGGGGGTGACGGCGAACAGCGGGCGCCCGTGCCCGTCCTCGGCCCAGGCCGCTGCCCAGTCGTTCGAGCCGATCAGGTAGCCGGTCACGCTGTCATTGCGCCTGGAGGCGCTGCGCTCGACCCACACCGTGCCGCCTTCATGCCGGCCGGCGAAGCTCTGGAGCAGGTAGAACGCCCTTGTCAGCACATGGTCGGGCGGCACCGCGGTGAGCGGCGGCACGCGCATGCCCGCAAGCAGCCGGCGCAGGCGGTCGCGCTCCGGCGTCACCAGCCCGCCGCGGATGTCGAACCCCCCGGCGGCGACACCGTGGTCGCGGGTGTCGAACACCAGCATGCCGCCCGTCGCCACATAGGCGGCGAGCCGCGCGCGCGCCGTGTCGGAGAGCGGCGGCTGGCTCGCGGCGACCGGCCAGAACAGCAGCGGGAAGAAGACCAGCTCGTCCCGTTCGACATCGACCGGCTGCGGCGCTCCCGGCTCGACCATGGTCCGCTCGCTCAAGACGCGGATCAGGCCGGCGAGCCCGGCGCGGCTGGTTTCGTCCACCTCCGCATCGCCGGTGACGACATAGGCGAGATGGACCTCCGAGGCGATCTTCTCGGCGGGCTCCTGCGCCTGCGCCTCGCCGCCGCCGATGCCGGCGAGCAGCAGGGCCGCCAGCGCCGCCTGCGCGCCGAGCGGCAGGTAGCCGCGATAGGCGAGCGAGGCCACGCCGTCCAGCAGCAGCAGCGCGATGCAGGCGAGCAGCAGCCAGGGCGTCAACGGCTGCTCGCGGCCGGGCCCCAGCGCCCGCTCGACCACGCCTTGCGGCAGGCCGGCAAGCGGCTCTGGCGCGGCCAGGGAGCCGCCAAGATTGACCGCCCGGAAGCCCCCTGCCCGCCCGTAGAGTCCCGGCGGCATGGACGGGCCCGGCGGCTCCGCGCCGGTCCAGGCGGCCGGCAGCGGCAGCACGGCCGGGCCGGGTTCCGCCCACCGCCCGAACCCGTCCAGCAGCCGCGCCGGCGCGAGCGGCCCGTCGAGCCCGCTCGTTCCCCGGCCGAGCACGGCGAGGCGGGCCAGCATCTGCGGGTAGAGCCCGGACAGGGCGAGCGTGGACCAGTCGGCATTGGCGGAGGTGTGGACCAGCACCGTCCATCCCTCGCCCAGCCGCGCGCCGGTGACGACCGGCGTGCCGTCGGCCAGCACCGCCCAGCTCCGCTCCGAAAGCTCCGGGCCCGGCTCGGCCAGCACCTGGCGGGTCACGGCGATGTCGGCGGCCGGCTCCAGCCCGGCGAACGGACCCGTCCCGGAGAACGCGCCGAGCCGCTGCGGCCGCGCCCAGGTCAGCGCGCCGCCGAGTTCCCGCCGGCCCCGGCGCAGCGGCACCGGCAAAAGCTCCGCGCCCGACTCGGCCAGCCGCGGCCCGGAAAAGCGCAGCAGCACCCCGCCGGCCTCCACCCACGCGGCCAGCCTGTCCCGCTCCGCCCGCTTCGGCGCCGCGGCATCCGTCAGCACCAGCGCGCCGACGCCTGCCTCCAGCAGCGCATCGACCGGCGCCTCGATCACGGTCGCGACCGGGGCGAGCGCGGCGCGCAGATAGTGCTGGTCGTCCAGCAGCGGGTGGCCGGCCGCGCCCGGCGCCACCAGGCCGACCTTGCGCCGCCGCCAGTCGCTGCCGACCAGCGCCGTGGCGCCCGCGCCCGCCTCCCCGCCGATGCGGAAGCGCGCGACGCGGTTGAGAAGCTCGTCCGGGCGCTCGATGGATGCCGAGGCCGAGGTTTCGCCCTCGTCGAACGCGAGTTCCGCGGAGGCCAGCCGCAGGCCTTCCCCGTCGAGCGCCTCGACGGCAAGCGTCCGCGCCCCGCCGCCGGCCCGCTCCACCCGGACCGTCACCCGCCCGGCTTCGCGCTCCGGCAGGCGGAGAAGCCGGGCGCGGGCCTCCGGCTCCGGGCGCAGCACGTCCAGGCTGCCGAGGCGCTGCAACGCCCCGGCGAAGCCGGCCGCGCCCGCGCTTTCGAGCCCGTCGGACACCCATATGGCGGTCGCGGCCCCCGGCAGGTCCATCGCCCTCAGCACCTCCGTTGCCGCGGCCCGGTCCGCCGGCCAGGGTTTCGGATCCATCGCCGTCACGGCCGCGGCCGCATCGCCGGCGGTGAAGGGGCCGGCGGCTTCCGGCGGCGCGCCGTCGGGGCCCGGCGCCGTCGCAAGCAGCCGGACCGCGCGGTCCCGCCGGACGGCCTCGTCGAGGACCGCAAGCGCCGAGGCGCGCATGGCCGGCCAGTGCGGGGCCGAGGCCCAGCCGTCGTCGATCGCGAGCACCACCTCGCCGCGCCCCGCCAGCAGGCTGCCGGGCGCAAGGATCGGCCGGGCGGCCGCGAGCACCAGCAGCGCGACGATCGCGAGCCGCAGGAGCAGCATCCAGGGCGGCGTGCGCTCGCTGGTGTCGTCGTCCTGCCTGAGGCCGAAAAGGAACCGGATCGCGGGAAAGCGCGTGGCGATCGGCTGCGGCGGGGTGATGCGAAGCAGCAGCCAGACCAGCGGCAGGGCCAGCAGGCCGAGCAGGAACCACGGCGCCGCGAAGCCTATGGCGCCCAGCGTCAGCACAGCCGGTCGGGCCGCTCGGCGAGCTGGCCGACAAGCGCCAGCAGGGCCGACACCGGCGGCGCGTCGGTCATGTGCCGGAGCACGGTCCAGCCGAGCTGCGCGGCGCGGCCTCTCAGGGCCTCGTTATGCGCGTCGAGGCGCTCGCGATAGGCGGCGCGAAGGCCCCCCACCCGGCGCACGAGGAGTTCGCCCTCGCCCTCCAGGCCGACGAAACGCCGCCGGCCCCGCATCGGCAGCCCGGTCTCCGCCGGGTCGAGCACCTGGACGATGTGACCGCGCACGCCGGCCTCCGCCAGCCGGCGGAACAGGGGTTCGACCGTGCCGGCCGCATCGAGGAAATCGCCCACGAGCAGCGCCTGGGCGTATTTCCCGAAGCCGAGATTGCGGGGCAGGCCGGCGATGGGAGGCGCGCGGTCGAGCGCCAGCGAAAGCTCGCCGAGGCGCCGTTCGTGGCGGTAGCGGCCGGGCGCGGGGCCGATGGGCGCCACCTGGTGGCCGGCGCGCATCAGCAGCGCGGCCGCGGCAAGCACCAGCAGCCGGGCGCGCACGGCCTTGGTTTCCCGCGCCCGTGCGCCGCTCCAGTCCATGGAAGCCGAGCGGTCCTCCCAGAGCCAGAAGGTCTGCGCGGCGTCGCGCTCGCGCTCGCTGACCAGCACCCGGCCGTCCCGCGCCGAGCGCCGCCAGTCGACGGCGCGCACGGGGTCTCCCGGGCGGTAGAGGCGGAACTGCCAGAAATCGTAGCCCGGCCCTGGCCGCCGCAGCCCGTGGGAGCCGGCGCTCACCGTTTCCGCCACCCGGAGCGCGGCGACCGCGGGCGCCGGCAGGCCGGCGGCGAGCCGTTCGGCCGCGGCCACGGGCACGGGCGGCCGCCCCGGTCAGCCGAGCGGGGCGGTCAGACAGGCGATGACATGGTCAACGTCTATCCCCTCCGCCCTCGCGGCATAGGAGAGCACCAGCCTGTGGCGCAGCACCGGGCCGGCCAGCGCGTTCACGTCCTCGACCGAGGGCGACAGCCGGCCCTGCAGCAGCGCGCGCGCCCGCGTGCAGCGCATCAGCGCCTGCCCGGCCCTCGGCCCCGGCCCCCAGGCGACCCATTCGGCGATCCGCCTGTCCTCCGCGCTTTCCGGCCGGCTGCGCCGGACCAGGTCGAGGATCGCCGCCAGCACCTTCTCGCCGATCGGCATGACCCGCGCCAGCTCCTGCAGCTCCAGCAACTCCCCGGCCGCCACGGTCGGGCGCGCTTCCTGCGACTCTCCGCCGGTGGTCTTGAGCAGGATCGTCTTCTCGGTCTCGATGTCGGGATAGGCCACGTCGATCTGGAGCAGGAAGCGGTCGAGCTGCGCCTCGGGAAGCGGATAGGTGCCTTCCTGCTCGATCGGGTTCTGGGTCGCGAGCACATGGAAGGGCCGGGGCAGGGGCCGCGGGTGGCCGGCGACCGAAACCTGGCGTTCCTGCATGGCCTGGAGCAGGGCCGACTGCGTGCGCGGGCTGGCGCGGTTGATCTCGTCCGCCATCAGCAGCTGGGTGAATACCGGCCCCTCGAGATAGCGGAAACGCCGGCCCTCCCCGTTGTCCTCCAGGATCTCGGAGCCGAGGATGTCGGTCGGCATGAGGTCCGGGGTGAACTGCACCCGCCGGCGGTCCAGGCCGAACACCCGCGACAGGGTCTCGACGAGCAGCGTCTTGCCGAGGCCCGGCACGCCGACCAGCAGGCCGTGGCCGTCGGCGACCAGGGTGACGATCGCCTGCTCCACGACGGAACCCTGGCCGAAGATCACCTCCGCGATGGCGCCCTGCGCTTCTCCGAGGCGTTCCGCGGCAGAGTCGATGCGCCCGGCGACGAGGTCCCCGGACAGGGTTTCGGAGCCGCTTCCGATCGGTTGCATGAAGAGGGGCCTCCCTGCGCCGCCGCGCCGAACATTACGAAGGGCGGCGTTGACGCCGCCGCGCCCGCAACCGGCAAGGCGCGGGCCTTCCGGCGCGGACATAGTGCCCTATTATGGCACCGCCATGGCCCAGCATGTCGAGATTGGCAAATATTCTACGGACGAGTCGCGCGCGTCGGCGCATGACGGCTTCCGTATCGACCGCGACGGCGTCTGGTTCCACAACGGCCTGCCCTTCCGCCGCCCGGCGCTGGTCAGGCTGTTCAGCACGGTGCTGAAGCGCGGACCCGACGGCGGCTACCTGCTGGAAACCCCGGTGGAGCGGGTGGAAATCGAAGTGGAGGACGCTCCGTTCGTCGCGGTCGAAATGCAGGCGGAGGGAGAAGGAAGGCGGCAGCAGGTCCGCTTCCGCACCAATATCGACGAATGGGTGCCGCTCGGCCCCGGCCATCCGCTGCGAATCGCTGAACGGCCCTATCTGCTCGTGCGGCCGGGCATTGAGGCGGCGGTGCTGCGCGCGCCGTGGTACGAGCTTGCGGAACTGGCGGAAGAGACCGGCAGTGGCTACGTCGTATGGAGCGGGGGGGAAATGTTCGATCTGGGAGCGCTCGACGATGACGCGTGAGGAGGTGGTTGCGCGCCTCGACGCGGCGGGGCTCGCCGCCGGGCCCGACGGGCTGTCGACGCCGAAGCGCAGCGACTTCGACCTGCTGCCGGACGGCCGGCCCGCCTTCGCCAACGGGCGCGCGCTGAAGCCGGCCGGCGTGCTGGTGGCGCTGGTGGCGCGGGCCAGGGGCCCGACGGTGCTGCTCACCCAGCGCACGCACCACCTCAAGCAGCATGCCGGCCAGATCGCCTTCCCCGGCGGGGGGCGCGAGCCCGGCGACACCGACATACTGGAAACGGCGCTCCGCGAAACGGAGGAGGAGGTCGGCCTCGACCGGCGCCGTGTCGAGGTGCTGGGCCAGCTGGAGGTGTACGAGACCACCAGCGCCTATGCGGTGACGCCGGTGATCGGCTGGGTCGAGCCGCCCTTCGAGCTCACCGTCGATCCCTTCGAGGTGGAGGAGGCCTTCGAGGTGCCGCTCGCCTTCGTTCTCGACCCGGCGAACCACAAGCGCGAGACCATGTTCCGCGACGGGCTCCAACGGCACTACTATGTGCTGCCCTGGCAGGGCTACCACATCTGGGGAGCGACCGCCGGCATGCTGGTCAACCTGCACGACACGCTCACGGGGAGGTCATGCTGAAGGCCATCGTCCAGCTCCTGCTCGCGCTGTCGATCCCGCTGCTGCTCTACATGGCGTGGATCGTCATCCGCGACGGGCGGCCCGCGCCCGGCTGGCTCCGCGACGCGCCCTGGAACGCCATCCTGGTCTCGGGCTTCGGCCTCGTCGCGCTGCTGCTCGGCTACTGGGCGCTCACCGGCACTTCGGACCCCGAGGGCGCCTACACCCCGCCCAGGGTCGTGGACGGCGAGGTGGTGCCCGGCAAGGTGGCGGATTGATAGCGGCGGCCGCCGGGACTCTCCTCCCCCGCTCGCAGGCGAAGCCCGGCAACGGTCCGTCGCGCCGAGGGACCCTCTCCCAACCTCTCCCGCCCAGCGGGAGAGGGGTTTCATGTGTGTCGTCCGCCGCTCCCGCCGGCCCTCTCTTCCCCTCCCCCGGCCGCTCCCGCCGGGCGGGAGGAGAGGCAGCGCAATGCCCCCCGGCATGAGCGAGTTCGCCCCGGCGGCGGACTGGATGCGCGATCCCGACATCGCGCGAATCGTGACGGCGCTGGGCGATTGCCGCTTCGTCGGCGGCGCGGTGCGCGATGCGCTTGCGGGGCAGCCGGTCGGCGATATCGACATCGCCACGCCGGAGGAGCCGCCCGAGACCGTGCGGCGGCTGGGGGCGGCGGGCCTCAAGGTCCGCACCTACGGCATCGACCACGGCGTCGTGCTGGCTATCGGCGAGAGGCGCCATTTCGAGGTGGCGTCGCTGCGCCGCGACGTCGGCACGGACGGCCGGCGCGCCGTCGTCGCCTGGACGCGGGACTGGCGGGAGGACGCCGCCCGGCGCGACTTCACCGTGAACGCCATGTCCGCAAGCCCCGGGGGCCGGCTGTTCGACTATTTCGGCGGGCGCGCGGACCTCGCCGCCGGCCTCGTCCGCTTCGTCGGCGACCCGGAGCGGCGCATAAGGGAGGATGTGCTGCGGGTGCTGCGCTTCTTCCGCTTCACCGCCCGCTTCGGCAGTCTTCCCGGCGACCCCGCCAGCCTCGACGCCGCCGTCCGGCTCGCGCCCCTCATGGACACCCTCTCCGGCGAGCGGCTCAGGGCGGAGGTGCTGGGCCTGCTGGCCGCGCCCGACCCCGCGCCGGCCGCAGCCCTGATGGCGGCGCGCGGCGTATTCCGCCCGATACTGCCGGCGGCGGAGGGGACCGACCGCCTCGCGCGGACCGTAGCGGCGGAAGCCCGGCTCGGCCTGGCCCCCGATCCCGTCCGCCGCCTCGCCGCCCTGCTCGCCCGGCCTGACCCCGGCCGGCTGCGCCTCAGCGCCGCAGAGACGGAGCGCCTGAACGCGCTCGCCGAACGCAAGCCGCTCGACCGCGCCACGCTCTACCGCGAGGGCCGCGCGCGTTTCACCGACCGCCTGCTGCTCGCCGGCGGCGACGAAGCGGGCGAGGCGCTGCTCGCCGAACCCCCGCCCCCGCCCTTCCCGCTCAAGGGCCGGGACCTGCGCACCCGCGGCGTCCCCCCCGGCCCGGCGCTGGGCCGACTGCTCCGCGCCCTGGAAGACTGGTGGATCGCCGAAGCCTTCCGCCCGGACCGCGCCGCCTGTCTGGCGGAACTGGACCGGCGGCTGGGGTGACGACGGGAAGGACCGGCGGCCTCTCAGCGTATCGAGCGAACGATCTTCCGCAGCCTTTCGATGGGCACGGGCGGGTTCTCGGTGTGGGCCAGCGCATGGCAATTGCGGCAGAGCGGAACCACATCCTCCAGCTTCGTCCGCCGCTCGCCCTCCGCTATCGGATCGAGATGGTGGATCTCGATCACCGGAGCGTGCGCTTCCGGCACCTTTATGCCGCACGCCCGGCATTGCAGCCCGTAATGCCTGAGCGCCGCCTTGCGGATCAGGGGGTCGCGTTCCGCTTCGGACCGCGAGACCCCGGTGCGGGCGCCCTCCGCCCAGCTATTCTCGAAGCGCTCCGGCAGGAACCGGCCGAGGCTCCTGTAGCGCTCATCCAGGATATACAGCGTGCAGCGCGCGTCCGGCGTCCGCAGGCCGCGCCCGGCGACCTGCCTCATGCGCCGGAGGGCGATGTTCCGGCTGTCGATATAGCGGCTCTCGATCTTTTCATCGAGCACGGTCGGCTTCCCGAACGGAATGCGCGGCACCACGATGGAGCGCCAGCGGAGCGGCGTGTCGAGCCCGGCCCACGCGCCCGCCGCGATCAGGACGCCGTCCGGGCCGGCGCGCATGGCAGCTCCGGCCGTCGTCTCTTCCTCCCCCACTCTCACTGCGGCTCCGGGAAGCCGCGCGCCCAGTTCCGCCGCCGCCTTGTGGCTCGGCATCGCCACAAGGCACGGCCTTTCCGCCAGCGCCGCGATTTCCACGGGGTCGCGGCCGACGGGCGTCTCGACGACAAGCTCGCCATGCCGCGCCGGCTCCACAACCTCCGAGAAGCGGCTCACGCTCCCTATGCCCATGCTGCGCCGGAAGTCGTCGAACCTGCCGCCCACGGTGAGCGTCGCGCTGACGAACGCCGTGTTCCCGCGATTCGCCACACCCTTGAGCAGCCGTCCGGGCAGAAGGTGGAAGAGCGCGACGCCGCCCTCATCGTCCATGCCGGTCCTGCGGTACCAGGCCGGCTCGTCGAACGCCTCCCGGATCATGCGCGCCTTTGCGCGGACCTCCGGGTCGAGGCGCGGCTTGTTCAGCAAAGCCGAAACCGTTTCCTCGACGGTCGTGAGCGAAACGTTCGCCGCGGCCAGTTCCGCCGCGGTAATCGTCAGGTCCTGTTGCAGCGCCGCCGCCTGCGGCAGTTCGTCGGCCTCGTCGAACAGCAGGTAGTCCCGCGCCGCCGCGCCGTTGTAGGTGCCGCCGAGTCGCCGGTCGATCATGACGCTAGCAGCGGTGCAAAGCATGACCCGGCTTTGCATGGCGCGCCGGCGATGGGCCTCGTAACCGGCGCGCGTATCGAACATGGCCGCCGGGCGGAACGCCTCGACTTCCAGCCCGACGGCCTCCAGGTCCGGCGAGGCCAGAAGCTGGTCGATCAACTGGCGCGTAGGCAGGGCGATGGCGGCGGTTCCGCCATATTCCGCCAGCGCCGCCAGAAAGGCGCGGGTCTTGCCGAGTCCGGTCCCGCCTTCGAGCAGCAGCGGGCCGTCCCCGGTTTCGATATGCCGGGCGATCAACCGGTGGAAATTCGCCTGTTCGCTGGAGCGGAACATTCCCTCTCCCCGTCTTTGGCATTAGCCACCCGTCTTCCGGGTGGCTTTTCCGACATTCCAGGCATTGTTCGCGCCTTGGCCGTATCAGTAACCACCCGTTTTCCGAGTGGCTTTTCCGGCGCGATTACGAAGTGTCGCGCTTCCACCGTTTTAGCAACCACCCAATTCCTGAATGGCTTTTCCATCCATGAAATCGGCGCGATGTTGGCTGAAGTTTCAGCAACCACCCAATTCCTGAATGGCTTTTCCGCCAGCGTGTCGTGCCCGTAGTAGCCGCAGGTTTCAGCAACCACCCAATTCCTGAATGGCTTTTCCTGCTCTCTTCTATCTCCATAATCCGTTTCAATATTCTTACTCTCCCGGCTCGAAATTATCCACCATAGCCGGTGCATAACCGCCGATTCCGATGCGCTTTTTCAGCTCGCCTTCCTCCAGAATATTAAATGTCCCCGAAATTTCGCCGCAACCGCGCGCCGACTGCGCGCCCAGAACCGGCGACCGGCTCAGGCAATCCAGCCCGTATTCGAGCATTTCGAGGTCGCGGTCTTTGGCATCGATAATGACGATGCGGCCGAGAAGTTCGATACCGGCCGGCAGCGCGCGGTATCCGACGATGGCGCGGCTGGAATTCTGCATGTCGCCCATTTCGCCCTCGTATTTTTCCGCGAGCTTCTTCGCCTCCGCCTGCTCCGCCTCCAGACCTGCCGTATCCTCTCCTTTCCTGCGGGCCGCCGCGATCCGCCGCCCCAGGCCCGTCGCCAGCCGTTCGGCGTCCGCCCGGCGCCGGTTGGCGTCCTCCCGGCCGTAGTACGTTTCGGCCTCGCCTTCGGCGAGCAGGTCGAGCACGCCGTCCGTGTCCTCAAGGTCCTTGCGGACGCCGCGATGGACTTCCGGCATTACATTGGACGGCGGCAGGAAATGGCCGACCCGAAGGCGGCTGGCGACACCGAGGCCGCTGCCGAACAGGTCCAGCACCGGGGACTCCTCGCGCGTCCTGCGGATTTCCAGCAGGTCGATTTCTCCCGCCGGCTTTTCGCTTTCGGCATCCTGCCCGATCAGTTCCGCATAAGCCTTGTGGAGCGTGTAATGCGCGCCCGCGTCTGCGGCCGCGCGCATGTCGCGGGTCACGACGGCGCGGCGCAGGAACCCGCGCAGGGTCGTGGCCGGCAGATAGCCCGTTTGCTGGCGCTTGCCGTCGGCGTCGAGGCCCCGCGACATGACGGGAAAGCCGTCATGCTCGGTCTGCTCCGGCATCCTGATCGACAACGGGCCGACCGTCTCGATCCTGCCTTCGATAACGATGGTGCGCATCGCGTGCTTCCCTTCCTGCGTTACAGCACAAGCATCCCGAACCCGAAGGCGCGCGCCGTCGATCCGACCCCGCCGGATACCGCGCGCCCGAAAGCGGCGGCGTCGGTCACGCGCAGCACGCCGGTGAAGTCCGTCCGGTCCACGGTAAAGGCCGGGCCGCCGCCCTTCTCGATTGTCTCGACGCCGGCGCGGCAATGGACCGTCAGCGGCTCGAAGCCGAGCGCCGCGCCCTGCCGGCGCAGCCAGTCGTGGCGGCTGCGCCAGTCGCCGGGCGGGTAATAGCGGTGCCGGCCCCTGACCTTGCGGGAGACGCAGGCGCGCAACTCGAACGCTCCGAGGCCCCCGGCCTCGACGGCGCGCGGCGGAACGCCCTCCTCCGTCAGCGGCCTTGCGGTCCGCACCAGCACCCGGTCGCCCATATCGACGAAGAGCGGGCTGTCGCCGTCTGTAAGGCCCTGCACGAGGCGGTGCAGCGCGTAACCCCTGAGCGACGGCGGCTTGGGAATCGCATGGTCAAGCAGCAAGGCGCTGTCTCCGCTTCTCCAGTTCGCGCCGGAACCGGCCGAGCCCCGCGTCCTTCGGGTCCGCCGGACGGGTGTAGTCGAAAGTCTCGACGCCGCCCGGCGAACAGATGCGCACCGCCCGCAGGTCCAGCGTCATGAAGAGGTTCGCGATGGGGACGGGCGATTTGTCGAAGACGAGGAAGATGCGCGGGCCGCCGTCCCAGGCGTCCAGCTCCTCCCCGAACGCATCGGCGCGCCTGCGCTCATCATAGTCGATGCCGTCCACGGCAAGCCGCTGCTGCATGACAGTTCCCGAGGGCCGGACGATGGCCCAGCCGGACATCAGGCGGGTCGGCTTCTTGTCCTGCATCGGGTGCTGCATGGAAAGTGCGCGCCAGGCGTCCATATGCGGCCGGTTGCCCGGCGGCGCAGCGTTCAGACAGCGCCCGAAATTCCGGTTGAAGAACTCGAAGGCGTTCAAGCCACCGGCTCCGGCGCATAGCAGACCGCCCGGTTCTCCGGCAGCCAGTAGGCCGGGCGCCAGGCGGCGTCCACCTTGAGAGCGCCCGCATCGCCCCGGAACATGGCGACCGGCACCGGGCGCAGGGGGTCTCCGAAGGGGCCGAGGATGCCGTCATAGTCTCCGGGCCGGACCGACAGGCGCGCGACTTCGCCGAAACCGCTTGCGCGCCGTTTGCCGATGAACCGCGCCTCTTCCAGAAGGCGCTCCACGGCCTCGCCGCAGCCCTCCGCATACCATGTAACCTGCGGCGCATCGAACGCCCGGTAGCCGTTCATCACAGCGCCGAAGTCCTGCCGCCTCGTGCGGCCGATCTTCCGGTAGAGTTCGCCGCTCTTTTTCTTCGGCAGCAGGTCCGGGTCGAGCGCGTGGTCCGCGCGCAGATTGGCGACAAAGGAAACGCGGCGGGACGGGCAAGGTTCGATGACGGCGGCGCTTGCATGGAAAAGGCCGTCGGTATTCGCCAGCGGAATGGCGTCGTGCGCCGCCTCGACATTGCCGGACCGCTCGAACAGGAGCGACCCGAGCAGGGCGTCGAGGGTCAGGTAGCCGCCGCCGGGAATGATCGGCGTCCGCAGCACCAGCGTGATTTCGAGCCGCTCCATACCGGGCCTGTCCAAGTCGTCCGGTTCGCGAAAGGGCGCTTCGCTCAACTTGTGCCGAATGACATTTGCGGCAATATAATGCTTTCAATCGTTCCATGAATAGGATTTGCAGATGAAACGCCCTGCGGTGCGCAGGCTGCCGGGCGGCACTGACCGGGCCCCTGAGGAGCCCGTCCGGCCCGAACGTGGCGTCGGGCCGGGGTCGCTGCTCGCCGAAGCCGGCCGCCAGGCCGCGCTGACGGAGGAGGAATGGGCCGTTTTCGTCTCGCGGGACAAGGCGCCGGGGCGGCCCGTTTCGCTTGAATGAGCCCGGCGGAGGGGCGCGTTGCGGCCCGGCTGCTCCGCGCTTCGCGCGGCCCTCACCCAACCCTCTCCCCGAGGGAGAGGGCATTTCTGCTGCGTTGCATATGTGATGTTCACGGAAATCGGAAATATTTCTTAGAAAAAGCTTGACATCCGAACGGGCCGGGCCCAGATTGGGCGGAAGGACGTGGTATCCGGAGGCCGCTTCCCTTCGCGCCGGCGCCGGCGCGAAAAAATCCCATCGGAACGGAGGGGAGACGTGCGCCCTGTGCCTAGCTTGCGCGCCCGGGCGTACATGCGCAATCAGGCGCGCAAACCGCGCCGGCGCCAACGTGCGCCGACGGGCGGGCGCGGGCGGGCGCGCGATACGCGCGAAAAAGGGTCCCGCCGCCGGCAGGTCGGCGGCGGGGAGAACGGAGTGGAACGAAACGTGTTGGAGGAACGGCATGGGGGATACGGCAGGCGACAACGGGACCGGAGGCGGCGGACCATGACAAAACATGACATTTCCGGAGGGCCTCATGACAAAACATGACATTTCATGACACTCTCGACAGTCTCTCCGCCTCCGGGCGGCAGAACCCGCCGGCGCCGAGCGGAGGAGCGCGCATGAGCCCGTCCCCGGAATTCGTCCATGCCTTCGCCGAGCTTGGCGAGGCGACGATCCACTACGCGGCGGCCGGCGCGGACCCGCGCTCATCGCCGCCGGTCGTGCTGCTGCACGGCTGGCCGGAGACCTGGTACGAGTGGCGCCATGTCATGCCGGCGATTGCCGAACGCCATCCGGTGATCGCGCCCGACCTGCGCGGCCTCGGCGACTCCTCGCGGCCGGCGGGCGGCTACGACAAGCGGACCGTTTCGGAGGACATCTTCCGGCTGCTCTCCGGGCATCTCGGCCTCGACCGCTGGCACCTTGTCGGCCACGACTGGGGCGGCCCGACCGCCTTCGCGCTCGCCGCGCAGCATCCGGATTCGGTGCTGAGCCTCACCGTCATCGACGTCGTGATCCCCGGCGACGGCGGGGAGTTCTCGCAGGGCGGGCGGCGCTGGCACCATGCCTTCCACCGCACGCCGGAGCTGCCCGAGGCGCTGGTCGGCGGGCGGGAGCGCACCTATCTCGGCTGGTTCTACCGGGCCTATGCCGCGCGCCCGGACGCCATCGACGAAGACGCCGTGGAGGAATATCTGCGCACCTACACCGACCCCGAGGCGCTGCGCGCGGGCTTCGCCTTCTACCGCAACCTGCCGCGCGACACGGCCGACAACGAGGCGCTGCTCGCGACCGGCTTTCGCCTGCCGATGCCGGTGCTCGCCATCGGCGGCGGACGGACGGACGCGTTCGGGCGCGCCGGCGAGGTCGAGGCGTCGATGCGCCGCGTGGCGGCCGACGTCTGGGGGCTGATCGCGGAGGAGAGCGGCCATTTCGTGCCGGAGGAGGACCCGGAGCTCACCGCCCGCGCCATTCTCGAGCATGTCGGGAGGTGCGCATGAGCGGGCCGGCGGACGGCGTCTGGATCTTCGGCTACGGCTCGCTCATATGGCGGCCGGACATCCCGTTCCTCGAATCGCGGGTTGCGCGGGTGCGCGGCTGGAAGCGCCGTTTCTGGCAGGGCTCGCACGACCATCGCGGCGTGCCGCACGCGCCCGGCCGGGTGGCGACGCTCGTCCCGGATGCGGACGCATCCTGCGAGGGCGTGGCCTATTTCATCGACGGGGTCCGGCTGCAGGAGACCTGGGCCGACCTGGACCACCGCGAGAAGAACGGCTACCGGCGCGAGGCCGTGCGGCTGGAGTTCCGCGACGGCACGGCGGCCGACGGCGTGCTCTATGTCGCGCCGGTCGGAAACCGCGCTTACCTGGGCCCGGCGCCCCTGCCGGAGATGGCCGCGCACATTGCCGGCTCGGCGGGTCCGAGCGGCACCAATATCGACTATCTGAGAAGGCTCGCGGGCGAATTGCAGCGCCTGGAGATCGACGATCCGCACGTGTTCCGGCTGGAGCGCTGCGTCGAGGACCTGGCCCGCGCGGACGCGCCCCTGCCGCCCGCCCGGCCCGCGCCGACGGGCGGCGGCGCCGGGCTGCAACGCGAACCGTAACGGGACGGGAGGCAACCATGTGCGACGAGAGAACGATCCGCGACGCGGAGGACCGGCTGCGCCGGTCGGGACGGCTGACCCGGCGCGAATTCGGGGCGCTGTCGGCCGGCGCGGGGCTGGCCATGCTGCTGCCGCGGGCCGCGAACGCGCTCGAGGTGACGGCCGGGAATGTCGAGGTGGCGACGCCCGACGGCACGGCGGACTGCCATTTCGTGCATCCGTCGAGCGGCGCCTGGCCGGGCGTGCTGATCTGGCCGGACGCGCTCGGCCTCAGGCCCGCCTTCGAGCAGATGGCGCGGCGGCTGGCCGAAGCGGGCTATGCGGTGCTGGTCGTCAATCCCTACTACCGCAGGGAGAAGGCGCCGGTGGTAGCGGAGGGCGCCACGTTCCGGGACGAGGCGGTGCGCCAGAAGATCTTTCCCCTGATGCGCTCGCTGACGCCTGAGAGGACCGTGACGGACGCGACGGCCTTCGTCGGCTTCCTCGACAGCCTGGAGGCGGTGGCGAAAGACCGCAGGATGGGGACGACGGGATACTGCATGGGCGGCTCCATGACCATGCGCACCGCGGCGGCGTTCCCCGACAGGATCGGCGCCGGCGCCTCGTTCCACGGCGGCAGGCTCGTGACCGACAGGCCCGACAGCCCCCACCGGCTCGTCGGGAAGATGCGCGCGCACTACCTGTTCGCGATCGCGGAGAACGACGACGCGAAGGACCCGGACGCCAAGACCGCTCTGCGGACGGCATTCGATGCGGCGGGACTTCCGGCGGAGATCGAGGTCTATGCCGGCACGCTGCACGGCTGGTGCCCGCCGGATTCCGCCGTGTACGACGAGGCGCAGGCGGAGCGGGCCTGGAGCCGGATGCTGGTGCTGTTCGAGACCGCGCTCGCCTGAAGCGGCGGAGTTTAGCGCCGCGGCAGGCTTGTGGCGGCGAGGCCGGCGACGAGCGCTGCGAGCACCGCCCAGCCCTGCCAGGCGCCCATGGTGAGCAGCGTCAGCGCCGAGGCCGCGAGCCAGAGCGCCGGCGCGACGCACAGCAGCGCCGTCCACCGGCTGCGCGCGGCGGACGCCAGCAGGCCGAGCGTGGCGACGGCGGTCGGATCGGGCGCGATCGCGATGATCTCGGCCTGGCTCCACGGCCGTCCGTCGAGCGGCGCCAGCAGCGGCCAGGCGAACAGCGCCGCCGCAAGCAGGGCCGCGCCGGACCGGGCGCTCCGCCGCCGCTCCAGGGCGAGGCGGCCCGAAAGGCCGAGCGCCGCGAGAAGGATGGCCTCCGCGTAGAAGCCCCAGGCGAGCGCCGGCGCGGCCCAATTGACCGCGCCGTAGCGCAGCGCCACGAACTGCCAGCCGGCCCAGACCCAGGCCGCGCCGAGCGCCGGCCCGAGCCACCACGCGGACGGCCGCCGGCCCGTGAGAAGGCCGAGGACGAGCAGCCCGCCCGCCGCCAGCAGCACCGGCTGGGCCGGCCAGAGGGCCTCGTTCTCCAGCGCGAAGAGCCGCCAGTAGACGCGCGGCTCGAACAGCAGCAGGTCCTCGAGCGACCGGGACCCGTTCACGGCGGGCTAGAGGTCGCGCACATGCGCCGCCATGCGCCGGCGCATGGCCTCATCCGGCATGGGGCCGAAGGCGGCGGACTTGTTCTCGCGGAGATGGTCCACCCGCCGTGTGGCGGGGATGGCGGTGGTGACCGCAGGATGGGAGAGGATGAATTTGAGCAGGAATTGCGGCCAGGTGGACACTTCGATCTCGCGCGCCCAGGCAGGCATGCGCCGGCCCGCCAGCCGGTCCGGCAGCCGGCCGCGCTGGAACGGCCGGTTGCAGATGACCGCGACGCCGCGCTCCCGCGCGAGCGGCAGCAGGCGGCGCTCCGCCTCCCGGTCCACGATATTGTAGGTGAGCTGGACGAAGTCGGGCGGGCGGCGGCGCATGACGTCCTCCAGTTCGGCGTGCCGGCGACCGTGCGAGGTGGTGACGCCGGTATAGCGGAGCGCGCCGGCCTCCTTCATGGCGGTGAGCGTGTCGAGGTTCGCTTCCCGGTCGATCAGGTTGTGGACCTGGAGCAGGTCGAAACGCTCCACGCGCCAGCGCCGGGCGGTCTCCGCGATCTGCGCCGCGCCGTCAGCCGCGCGGGTCCAGACCTTGTCGGCGGAGAACAGGCCGGGCGGGCGGCCCAGCTTTGCGAGCCCGTCGCCGATGACCTCTTGCGAGGACCCGTACATGGGCGAGGAATCGACCATGCCGCCGCCCGCCTCGAAGAAGGCGGCCATCACGTCGCGGCATTCGGCGCGCAGCAGCGGATCGCCGCCTACATTGAAGGTGATCCAGCTTCCGAGCCCGACGGCCGGCACAAGCTCACCGGTCGCCGGAACGGGCTTCGAGAGGGCGCCGCCGGCCGCTGCGCCGAGGGCCGGCGCCGCCAGCGCCGCGCCGGCTGCGGCCAGGACCGTCCGCCGGGTCGCGCGCATGGAAGAAGCCTCCCCTTCCTGCCTCTGGCGAGAGTAGCGCCGGGGCCGGGACCGGCCAAGCGGCTGGCGGGGCCGGCGGCTTTCGTGGCAGAGTGCGGGCGGTTCTGGAAACCCGAGGCGAAGGGGGCGTCGGCCATGGCGGTGCTCAGGATTTTCTCCTACCTGCCCAATCCGCGCGTCTGGAAGGCGACGATCGCCGCGCGGCTGCTCGGCGTCGGGGTCGAGGTCGTGGGCGACCGCCCGAAGGCGCTGTCGGGCTGGCTCTGGGACTTCGACGCGAGGCCGCTCGAGGAGGCCGAGAAAACGCCGGACAACCCGCATGCGCGGGCGAGCAAGCGCGGCTTCAGCGCCGCCATGCTCTACAAGACGGACGCCTTCCTCGCCGCCCATCCGTTCGGCACCGTGCCGGCGGCTTTCGACCCGGAGGGCGCGACCGGCGTGTTCGAATCGAACAGCATCCTGCGCGCCGTTGCGCGCGCGGCGGGCGGGCTTTATGGCGACGGGCCTTACGAGGCCGCGCGAATCGACAGCTTCCTCGACGCCGGGCTGGTCTTCGCGCGCGAGGCGCAGGCCTACCTGCTGGCGCTCGCGGCCCGCGAGGCTTCGCGGGAACTCTCGGACCGCATGCGCGAGGCCTACGCCTTCTACCTGGACGGCATCGACAATGCCGCGAGGCTCGGCGGCGAAGGCCTGGCGGGCCCGTTCTCGATCGCCGACATCGCCTTCGTCTGCGACTTCGCGCAGTTCCGCCGCGAGGAGCGCATGGCAGACCGGCTGGCGGATTGCGGCCTCGAGCCCATCTACCGGCCCGGCGACCACGCCTGTGCGCACGCCCATTTCGACCGCCTGCGCCGCCTGCCCGCTTTCGACGCCGACCTCGGCGGCGGCTATGTGCTCGAAACGCCGGCCGAAGAGAGGAAAAGCGCATGAGCCAGCCGGTTGCGCTCGTCACCGGCGTCGGCCCCGACGGGGGCACCGGCGCCGAAATCGCCCGCCGCTTCGCCGATGGCGGCTACCTGACCGCCATGCTCGCCCGCGACACGGAGCGGCTGGCCGCGCTCGAAGCCGACATAGAAAACGCCACCGCCTTCCCCTGCGATGTGGGCGATCTCGATGCGCTCCGGGCGACCGTGGCGGCGGTGCGCGAGCGGCTGGGTCCGCCGACGGTCGTCGTGCATAACGCGCTCAGGAGCACGCGCGGACCCTTCCTGGAGCAGGACCCGGAGGAGCTCGAACGCAATTTCCGCGTGAACGCGACGGCGCTGCTGCATCTCGCCCGCGAGACGATTCCGGGCATGCTGGAGGCGGGCGGCGGCGCGCTGCTCGTCACGGGCAACACGTCGGCCACGCGCGGCAAGGCGCATTGGGGCTTCTTCGCCTCGACCAAGGCGGCGCAGCGCATCCTGGCCGAGTCCATCGCGCGGGAGTTCGGGCCGCAGGGCATCCACGTTGCCTATTTCATCATCGACGCCGCCATCGATACGCCGCGCACGCGGCCCTTCATCGCGCCGGATGCGCCGGACGAGTTCTTCGCCAGGCCCGTGGCTATCGCCGAGGAGATGTACCGCGTCGCCCACCAGGACCGCTCCGCCTGGTCCTTCCGCGTCGAGCTCCGCCCCTTCGGCGAGAGCTGGTAAGCCTACGCGGCCCGGATGTCGGTCTGCGGGAAATCGTCGCCCTTAAACAGCAGCGGCTCGCCCGTAACGCTCGCAAGCGCATAGGCGAAGCAATCGCCGAAATTCAGCCCGGCCGGATGATTGCCCCTGCCGAAGCGGCGCCAGGCCTGCCGTGCGGTTTCCATCTGCTCCACCGTCACCGGCACGGGCTCGATCCCGGCGCACGCCAGAACAATATCGAGTTCATGCCCGGCCGCCGCGCCGCCGCGGCCCTCCACCACCATGGCTGTCTCAAGGATGTTGGCGACCGACATGCGGCAGTCAGGGGCGGTGAGCATCGCCTCTTCATAGCGCTCGGCATCGCTCTCGCGGTTCACGACCGCAATCAGGGCCGAACTGTCGACGATCACCTCGGCAGTCCCCGCTCGTCATAGAGGAAATCGCCATGCTCGACCGCCGAAGGACCGGGACCCATCAGCTCCGCACAGCGCTCCGCTGCGGCGCGCAAGTCCCGGCGCCGGTCCTCGATGTCGCGCGTTCGCCTTTCCCGTTCCAGCCGCTCCCGCAGCGCCGCGGTTATCGCACCGGTCTTGGTCTCGCCGGTGAGGCGGGCCAGCTCGGCGGCGAGCCGGCAGGTCTCCTCGTTCTTGATGTTGAGGCTCATCGCAGCCGCCCGGGGTAGAATATTGATTCTCCTTTCTACCCTAACCCCGGCCCAGTTCCTCCCGCAAGAGGCGTTTCAGCACCTTGCCGGAGGGGTTGCGGGGCAGGTCGGGGCGGAGATGGAGTTCCTTCGGCACCTTGAAGCCCGCGAGCCGGGCGCGGCAATGGCGCTGGAGCTCCTCAAGGGTCAATGACGCGCCGGGGCGCAGCGCGACGACCGCGACCGGCCGCTCGCCCCAGCGATCGTCCGCCAGGCCGATGGCGGCTGCCTCGTGCACGGCGTCATGCTCGTAGAGCACCCGCTCGATCTCCGATGAGGCGATGTTCTCGCCGCCGGAAAGGATCATGTCCTTGCGCCGGTCGGTGAGGTAGAGGAAGCCTTCCTCGTCCAGATAGCCGACATCGCCGGTCCGGAGCCGGTCGCCGAAAAAGGCCTCGGCCGTGCGCTCCGGGTCGCGCCAGTAGCCGCGCGTGATCTTCGGGCCCCTCAGGCAGATTTCGCCTTCTTCGCCCGGCGCGAGCGCGCGGCCCGCCTCGTCGCGCACCGTCACCTCGACATGGGCGATCGCGCGGCCGACCGAGCCGATCTTTTCCAGCTCGCGCCCCGCCTCCATCAGCGTGTCGCCGCCCACGCTCTCCGTCAGCCCGTAGGCGTCGATATAGCGGGCGCGCGGAAAGGCGGCGGCGAAC
>JAJECZ010000488.1 GCA_022821735.1 Alphaproteobacteria bacterium
GGCGGACATGCCGGCCGATTTCCAGCACATCGGCGAAGCCCCTGTTGGCGATCAGCGCGCCTTCCGGCAGCTTGCGCTCCAGCACGGCATTGGTGGCGATGGTCGTGCCATGCAGGACGAACCCGATCTCGCCGGGCTCGAAGCCGAGGCGTTCCGCCGCTTCGGCGATACCGGCGAGCAGCCCTTCGGACGGATCGGCCGGCGTGGTCGGCGTCTTGAGGGCGTGGACTTCGCCGGTCTCGGCATCCAGCACCATCAGGTCCGTGAAGGTGCCGCCGACATCCACGCCGATGCGGTAGCGCGTCCGAAGGTCCGTCATACGAGCTTCCGGCGACTGTAAATTACGGGCATGGGCTAACGGGCCGGGCCGAAACCGGGACCGGGGCAAAGACGCCAGGCAAAACCGGCGATTTGAACAAATCGGTCGCAGTTTTCATCGGCTGCCTCCGCGTTCGGCACCAGTTCGATTCACGGCGAATATGCCCGCCGCCCGGTCGGCAGGCTACCGGCTTCACACATCTGCGTTCATCGGCTTCACGGAGGTCCGCGCCTCTTCTCCCCTCCCTTTCCTCCATGCCCGAACGCCCCCTCCGTCATGCCCGGAACAGGTCCGCCACGACGGAAGGGGCAGACATGGCGAACAGGGGGCACGCCGGATACAGGCCGGGACGAGCTGCGTGCATGCGGTAGGCGTCAACTGCGAGCGGCGGCGTTCGAAGCCGGCTTACGGCGCCATGCGACGCGGCGCCTGCGCCCGAGACCGTGGCGTTTCAGGAAGCGCTGCAGCGAGGCCGTGCCGAAGACCAGGCCCTGGGCGGCGAGCGCCCGCTGCAGCGCGCGCACGGAGAGGTCCGGCCGCTCCTCCAGAAGGCTGAAAATCCGCTCCCGCTCCGGCTCGGTCCGCGACGGGCGGCCGCTCCTCGGGGCGTCGAACAGGTGGCCGCGCTGCCGGTAGCGCCCGATCCACCGCCGGACGCTCGATGCGGCTACGTCGAAGCGCCGGGCCGCGGCCTCGCCGCTCATCCGCCCCTCCAGCACCGCCGCAACCGCCCGGCGGCGCAGGTCCTGGCCGACGGGCCTACCCCGCTTCCGCTCCGTGAATATATCCGTCATCCTCCCTCCCCGGCCGCGCCCGGCCCTGTATGTTCTCTAACGGAACATTGCGGGCCGGCGCCCGGCCGGCGCGCGCAGCTTCCCCGTCTGCCGCCCCCGGCGCCTTCAGCCGTCCCAATCCCGTCGCATGGCCGCAATGCGGCTTGATTCACCAGGTCATTGTTCCTACTTCATACCTGTATTGGTGGGTAATTAGTGTATATTTTCCCGAATTGTAACCCCCGGGAAGAAAGATATCCACAGGGCGCAGGACGAGAGGGCCGGAGACGGCGCGGCGGGCGCGCCGGATACCGGCCGGAACGGGATGTGCGCATGCGGCAGGGTCGGCAGGCCGACCGGGCACGACCGGCCTCTAGGCCGCGCGGCTCAGTGGCGGCGGGGCCGCCGATTCGCGCGCGGCGCGGCGCTGGCGGCGCTCCTCGCGCGGACAGACTCCGAAGAACTGCCTGTAATTCTTCGAGAAATGCGAGGTCGAACCGAAACCGCAGGCGACGGCGATCCAGGTCACCGGCATCTGCGTCTCGATCAGCAATTGGCGCGCCCGCGTCAGCCGCATCCGCAAATACCAGCGCGCCGGCGTCGAATCGAGATAGCGCCGGAACAGCCGCTCGAGCTGGCGCGGCGAGACATTCGCCGCGCGGGCGATCTCAACCAGCGAAAGGCGCTCCTCGCGATGCTCGGCCATGGCGGTCAGCGCCTTGACCAGCACCGGATGGCTTGTCCGGAGCCAGGCCTGGTGCGGCAGGTAGCGCTCGTCGCGGCCGCTGCGGACGCGGTCATGCAGGAGCTGGCCGGCCACCGCCGCCGTGAGCTCGGGCCCGAAACGCCACGAAATGTCCTGGAGGACCATGTCGCAGGCCGCCGCCCCGCCCGTGCAGGTGAACCGGTCCCGGTCGATCTCGAACAGCGCCGCGCGCAGGTCGATGTCGGGGAAGCGCTCGGCAAAACCGTCCAGGCTCTCCCAGTGGATGGTGCAGCGCCGGTCGCGCAACAGGCCGGCCCGCGCAAGCACATAGGCGCCGGTGCAGGCCGCGCCCACATGCGCGCCGTCCCGCGCCCAGCGGCGCAGCAGCGCCAGCGCGGCCGGGTCCTCGTACGCCCAGCCGTCCACGCCGCCGCAGACGACGACGTTTTCCGGGCGCTGGATGCGTTCGGCCGGTTCGTCCGCCGCGACCGCTACGCCGCAACTGGATCGGACCGGCGCGCCCTCCGGCGTCACGACACGCCAGCTGTAATGCGGGCGCTCCGCAACATAGTTTGCAAGGCGAAGGGGTTCGACCAACGCCGTGAAACTGGAGAGGGAAAAGTTCGGAATGGGCAGGAGCGT
Source organism: Alphaproteobacteria bacterium (assembly GCA_022821735.1). GTDB lineage: Bacteria > Pseudomonadota > Alphaproteobacteria > Bin95 > Bin95 > Bin95. The sequence continues at coordinate 2,441 of JAJECZ010000488.1, forward strand.
CACCTCGACAGGTGCGCCGTCGCTCCCGCGGAATACCTGCTCGCCAGCCATGGGCCGACTCCGGCAATATGACGCTAAAGTTGCAAATGC
>JAJECZ010000513.1 GCA_022821735.1 Alphaproteobacteria bacterium
CGCGGGCTTCCTCCGCCTCCATTCCGGCATTGGCGGTGATCGGGATTTCGCGCCCGTGGCGCTCGTCCGCCGCCAGCACGCCGGCCGCGAAGATGCGGATGTTCATCACCCCGACATCGTGGTCCCGGCAGACGTCCAGCAGGCCGGTGAAGTCCGAGTCCGACCAGCCGGCGCCCGTCCCGCCGCCAAGCGCGAAGCCGGCCGTCGGGTTCAGCATGTTGTAATAGACCTGCGCCATGTCGAAGCGGCCGGACGCGATGGCGGCGCGGACGGTCGGTCCGTCGCCGAGCGCGGTGAAGCCCACATGGTCGAACAGCCCCTCGCCGCGCAGTTCGTCGAAGCAGTCCATGACGCCGAGCGCCTCGTCGAGCGTCAGCGTTGCGCTGTCGGGCTCCGGCACCAGCGGGTTGTGGAGGATCAGCAGGTCCACCCGGTCCACCTTGAGGCGTTCGAGGCTGCCCTCCATCGACGCGCGCACCTGGTCCGGAAAATTGTCGCGCCGCGAGGCGTCGAGCCGGACCTTGGTGCTGATGCGGGGCCGCCTGTCCGCCGGCAGTTCGCCGACCAGCCAGCTGATCGCCTTCTCGGATTCGCCGCCGCCATAGTCGGCCGCGGTGTCGATCCAGTTCATGCCCGCGTCGAGGCAGGCCGCGATGCACTCCCGCTTCACCTCGTCCGGCTGGTGCAGCAGCAGGCCGCCGACGAAGCCGCCGCCGAGCGTGAGTTCCGAAATTTCGATATTCGTGCGGCCGAAGCGTCGCCGGTTCATAGGGCAGGGCCTCCGGAAGTTCCGTAATGAACGATTGGTGTCGTTGCCGTCAGCCCGGATCGTTGTCCGGCTCGGCGTCCTCCTGCGCCAGCGGTTCGGCGGCTGCAAAGCCCAGGTGGGCGGACAGCCGCGCGTCGATGGCGGTGATGTTCGGGTAGGCCGAGAGGTCGCAGTCGAAGCGCCGGGCGTTGAAGACCTGCGGGATGAGGCAGACATCCGCCATGGTGATCTCGTCGCCGAAGCAGCACGTGCCCGCCGTCCGGGCGAGTTCCGGCTCGATGCCGCCGAAGCCTTCCGCGATCCAGTGCCGGTACCAGGCGAGCACCTGGTCCTGGCTGCACCCCATCTCCCGGCGCAGATAGATCTGGATGCGGAGGTTGTTCACCGGGTGCATGTCGCAGGCGATCAGGCCGGCGAGCGCCCGCACGCGCGCCCGCTCGACCGGGTCCTTCGGCAGGAGCGGCGGCTCGGGATGCGTCTCCTCCAGATATTCGAGGATCGCGAGCGACTGGCCGAAGACCGCGCCGTCCACCTCCAGCGCCGGCACGAGGCCCTGCGGGTTCTTCGCGCGGTAGGCCGCCTGCTTGTGCTCGCCGCCGCCGCGCGAGAGATGCACATAGGCGGACTCGTGGGGCACGCCCTTGAGGTTGAGCGCGATGCGCACCCGGTAGGCGGCCGTGCTGCGCCAGTAGGTGTAATGGATCATGCGTCCCCAAGCCTCCCGCGGACCGGTTGCGCCGTCCGCCTTGCAAAATCCGGTTCCGGCAGTTGCGCCCGCCAGCGACAACCCGAAGACCGTCATGAATTGCCGCGGTCCGCCGAGACCCCCGCTCGGCTCCGCGGCGCCGCCTCCCGGAGCCAGCTTACCACGCTTCTCCCGATCTCGTTGCCGGGCTTCGGAGCGGCGCGGTCGATGTCGCTATTTCAATGTGTCGGCAAGCGGAATCCGGAGAGCCGAAGCACCATCGGCAGCCTGCTGAGCTTTACATAATCGGACCGGTCACGAACACTGGTGAGATGACGGTAATCAACGCATCCGACTTCAAGGCGCGATGCCTCGCCATTCTTGACCGCGTGCATGAGACGGGAGAACGGGTCGTGATCCTGAAGCGCGGGCGGCCGGTTGCAGAGTTGACGCGCGCGACCGGCGAGAACGAACGGTACCTCCAGACCGAACTGGAGGGAACGGTTGTCGTTCTCGACGACATCGTTGAGCCGGTATTTCCGGAGGATCGCTGGGACAGCCTGAAGCGGTGAGGGCGCTGCTGGACACACATATACTGCTCTGGTGGCACGGAGACCGCGATCGGCTGTCCCGGCAACAGCGGGAGGCGATTGCGTCCGCGAATGCGGATTCACCGTTGCTGGTCTCCGATATTTCGCCGTGGGAAGTGGCGATGCTGCACGACCTGGGCCGTATTCGCCTGGCGATTCCTCTGCGGGAGTGGCTGGAAAAGGCAGTCGCGCGCCCGCTGGTGCGGCGACACGGAATCTCGCCGGCGGTGGCGGCCGAGCTGGCTTCGTTACCGGACATCCTTCATCGCGATCCGGCAGATCGCATTCTGGTTGCAACCGCCCGCGTGACCGGCGCGACGCTTCTGACCCGGGATCGCAGAATCGTCGAATCGCAACTGGTCGATACGCTGACCTGATCCCGAAGCGCCTGGACCGATGAAGGCTCCGGCATGCTGCATTGCCGGAGGACGATCTCTCGTCCGTCAGGCAGGCGGCGACGTGCAACCGCCGCGCCGCTTCGTAATTCCTTCCGCGCCGAGGCCGGCGTTTCACGGCTCCTGCCGCCTTTGCCGGCGCACACGGGTCCGCTATGAGTCGGGCTGCGAGGAGCGTTGCGGTAGCCCGCGCGCTGTCCAGAAACCGGGAGCCGAGCATGAAGGAATTCAGGGACGGGCCGCTTGCGGACGAGATGATGGGCGAGGCGTGGCCGGCGGTGCAGCCGGGCGCGGACCCGGTGCTCTACGGCTATGCGCAGCTTCGTCCGAGCGACCCCGTCGAGGTCCGCAGCCTCCAGACCTTCGAGCTGGTCTATACGGTCGGGCGCTACGGTCTCGACGACACGGGCAGCATCCGGGTTTCGTTTCGCTCGCTGGGCGACTGGGGCAGTCTCCAGATGGACGACCCCGCCGGCTACAACTACGTCACCGCGCGCTCGAGCAAGGGCGTGCCGATCCGGCTTTCCTATGTATCGCACGGTGCGCCGCGGCCGCGCTGGAAGGCGCTGACGGCGCATGTCATGGGCGGCTTCCTGCGCGAGGGCGACACCATCCACATCACCTTCGGCGACACCTCCGGCGGCTCGCCCGGCATGCGGATGCAGACGATGGTGGAAATGGATTTCCAGTTCCGCGTGCTCGCCGATGTCTGCGCCGTCGGCCACCATGTGCCGATCCCGAATTCGCCGGCGATTTCCGTCGTGCCGGGGCCGCCGGTCTGCTGGCGCGCGGTGCTGCCGTCGCTCCGCCGCCCCGGCGAGACGTTCCAGTTCGGCCTGAAGGCCGAGGATGTCTGGGGCAACCCGACCGACCGGGCGAGCGGCCGGTTCGCGCTGGAATGCACGATGCCGGTGGCCGGCCTGCCGACGGAGGTCGATTACCCGCTCGGGCGCAAGTCGATCTGCTTCGAGGGCCTTGCAGTCAATGAGCCGGGCATATTGCGCATTGCCGTGCGCGACGAGGAAGGTCGGCTTGCGGCGGAGTCGCATCCGCTCGTGGTGCGGGACGGCCCGTTCGGCGGCTATTGGGGCGACCTGCACGGGCAGAGCGGCGAGAGCATCGGCATCACCACGGCGCGGCAGTATTTCGACTTCGCCCGCAACAAGTCGTTCCTCGATGCGACCGCCCACCAGGCCAACGACTTCCAGGTCAACAACACCTTCTGGGAGCATGTGAACGAACTGACGGCGGAGCACCACCAGGAGGGCCGCTTCGTTACCTTCCCCGGCTATGAGTGGTCCGGCAACACGGCCGTCGGCGGCGACCGCAACGTCTATTTCCGCCGCGAGGGGCGGCCGATCCACCGCTCCTCGCACGCCCTGCTGACCGACCGTTCCGACCTCGACACGGACGCGCCCAACGCCAACCGCCTGTTCGAGATGCTGGCCGGGGAGGACTGCTTCATCTACGCGCATGTGGGTGGCCGCTACGCCGACATCGCCTATGCGCACGACCCGCGCCGGGAAGCCGCGATGGAGATCCACTCGGCCTGGGGCACCTTCGAGTGGCTGCTTACCGACGGCTTCCCGCTCGGGCATCGCTCCGGCGTCGTCTGCAACAGCGACGGCCACAAAGGAAGGCCGGGCGCGAGCTATCCGGGCGCCTCCACCTTCGGGGCCTATGGCGGGCTCACCTGCTTCTACGCGACGGAGCTCAGCCGCGACGGCATCATGGACGCCGTGCAGCGCCGCCACACCTACGGCACCACCGGAACCCGGATGCACCTCGATGTGCGCGCCCGGTTCGCCACCGGCGGCAACCTCTTCGAGCGCGACCCGCACGCCTTCGAGGGCGAGGCGTCCCGGCCGGTCGGCGAGATCATGATGGGCGACATCGCGCAGACGGACGATGAGGCCGTGACGCTGTCGCTTGAGGTCGTGACGCAGGCGCCCATCGAGCGGATCGAGGTCCGCAACGGCAAGGAGGTCGTCCGCACGCTCCGCCCGCACGGCGCGGACGAGCTCGGGTCGCGCATCCGCGTGCTGTAGTCCGGCGCCGAATACAGGGGGCGCGGGCGCGAGACCAACTGGAAGGGCCGGGCGCGCTTCCAGCATGCGTCGATCCTGCGCCTGGAGCCCATCAACGCCTGGAACAAGGAGCGCCTGCTGGAGCGGAGGGGAGCGGACACGGTCGTGTTCGACGCCATCACCACCGGCAATTTCGGCGGCTTCGACGTGTGGCTCGACGAGGCGCCGGACAGCATGTTCCACCTGACCAGCAATCTGGGCGCGCTCGACCATCCGCTTTCCGAGATCGGCCTCGATGACTGGGTCATAGAAGCGGGCGGCCTGGAACGGCGGATCAGGGTGTTCCGGCTGCCGGACGAGCTCACCTGCCGGGAGTTTTCGACCGAGCTGGAAGTGCCGCTCACGGCGAAGGGCGACAACCCTCTCTGGGTGTCGGTGTTCACCGAGGACGGGTTCCAGGCGTGGAGCAGCCCGATGTTCCTCTACCGCGAGGATGACTGGCCGCGCTGATCGACGCTGCAACCGGAGTTTCACAAACCGGGTCTAGGCTCGCCACCATCCGTAACTCCGGGTTGGAGCGATGGCGCGCATAGCAGTCAACGGTCTCGGGCGCATCGGCAAGCTGTTCCTGCGCGCGCTCGGCGAGGCCGGCCGCCTTGGCGAGGTCGTGCTGGCGAACGACAAGGTGGGCGACGCCGCGTCCCACGCGCACCTGCTGGAATTCGACACCGTGCACGGGCGCTGGGACGCCCGGATCGACCACCGGCCGGGTGTGGTCTCGGTCAACGGGCACGGCATCGAAGTCACGGAGGCGGAGCGCATCGAGGACCTGCCGCTGGCGGAGCGCGACATCGACCTTGTCGTGGATTGCACCGGCCGCTTCAAGAGCATCGAAGCGCTCCGGCCTTATTTCGATGCCGGGGTCGCCAAGGTCGTGGTGTCCGCGCCCGTCAGGGAAGAGGGGGCGCTCAACCTCGTCTACGGCGTCAACCACGCGCTCTACGACCCTGAGCGGCACGATGTGGTGACGGCGGCAAGCTGCACCACCAATTGCCTGGCCCCGGTGGTGAAGGTGCTGCATGAGGAGATCGGCATCCGCCACGGCTCGATCACGACCGTCCACAGCGCGACGAACACGCAGACGATCGCGGACCGCCCGCACCGGGACCTGCGCCGGGCGCGCTCGGCGCTCAACGCGCTCGTGCCCACGACGACAGGCTCGGCAACGGCCATCGGCCTCATCTATCCAGAGCTCGCGGGACGGCTGAACGGCCATGCGGTGCGGGTGCCGCTGCTGAACGCCTCGCTGGCGGACTGCACCTTCGAGCTTGCGCGCGAGAGCGGCGAGGAGGAGATCAACGCACTGTTCGCGCGCTGGGCAGAGGGGCCGCTCCAGGGGATTCTCGGCTACGAGGCGCGGCCGCTGGTCTCGACGGACTTCCTGGGAGACCCTCGCTCGGCCGTCGTGGACGGGCCGGCAACCATGGTCGTAAACGGCACGCAGGCGAAGATTTACGCCTGGTACGACAATGAATGGGGCTACAGCTGCCGTCTTGCGGACATTGCCGGCCTCGTGTCGGACAGCCTCGGATGAACGCCGGGCTTCCGGCCGGACGCGGCGCGCTCGCCGCCTATATCGCGGTCACCGCCGCCTACTGGGCCTTCATGCTGACCGACGGCGCGCTCAGGATGCTGGTGCTGCTGCATTTCCACACGCTCGGCTTCTCGCCCGTCCACCTGGCCTACCTCTTCCTGCTTTACGAGTTCATGGGCATCGCGACCAACCTCTCGGCCGGCTGGGTTGCGGCGCGCTTCGGGCTCACCTCGACCCTCTATGTCGGGCTCGGCCTGCAGATTGCCGCGCTTTGTGCGCTGACGCAGCTCGACCCGGCCTGGACGACGGCGCTCTCCGTCGCCTTCGTCATGGCGGCGCAGGGCCTCTCCGGCATCGCCAAGGACCTCTCCAAGATGAGCGCCAAGAGCGCCGTCAGGCTGCTCGCGCCGGCGGAAGAGCAGGGCGCGCTGTTCCGCTGGACGGCGACCTTGACGGGCTCGAAGAACGCCGTGAAGGGCCTGGGCTTCCTGCTGGGGGCGGCGCTGCTGGCGCTTGCGGGCTTCGAGGCGGCGGTGATCGGTATGGCGGCGGTGCTGGCGGTCATCCTCGCGGCCGTCATGATCTGGATGCCGGCGGGCCTGCCGCGCGGCGACCGGAAGGCGAAGTTCCGCGAGGTGTTCTCCAGAAGCCCGCTGGTGAACCGGCTTTCCGCGGCGCGCCTGTTCCTGTTCGGCGCGCGCGACGTGTGGTTCGTGGTGGCGCTGCCGGTCTATTTCTACACGGTGCTGTCCGACGGCACGCCGGAATCGGACCGCGCCGCCTTCTTCCTCGTCGGCGGCTTCATGGCGCTCTGGATCGTCGGCTACGGGGCCGTGCAGGCGCTGGCCCCGAGATTGCTGCGCGCGCGGGAGAAGAGCGTCCGCGACGCCATCCGCCTGGCGCAGGTCTGGGTCGGGATGCTCACGGTCATCCCGGCCCTGCTGGCGATCGCCGCTTCGGCGATGGAGGGCGCTCTTCTGACGGCGGTACTGGTGGCGGTGCTGCTGGTCTTCGGCGGCGTCTTCGCCCTCAACTCCTCGCTGCATTCATACCTGATCCTGGCTTTGAGCCGCGCCGAGCGCGTGACTATGGATGTCGGCTTCTATTACATGTCCAATGCCGCCGGGCGCCTTGTCGGCACGCTGCTCTCCGGCCTCAGCTTCCAGATGGGTGGGTTGGTCGCGAGCCTTGCAGTGGCGGCGGGCATGGCGGCAATCAGTTGGGTGTTCGCCGGCACGCTTGCCCGGCGCGCCGGGGTCGAGGCGGCACAGGAGGGCGAAGCCGATGCAAGGGGATGAGTTGCTGGAAGCGGGTTTTGCGTTCAACACCGTGGAGTTCTCCGTCGAACGCGCCTTCCAGGAAGCGAAGCTGCGCGCGGCCGGCATCGACGCCGGGCGCTACGGAGACTTGGCCGATCCGACCTTTCTCGGGCATGGCGCGCTCAAGGCCATGCACGAATCCGGCATCTCGATCCTCGGCCAGGTGCACATGACGCAGCGCTTCCGCCTGCGCGGCCCGGTGCGTCTGGACGAGCCGCTGACGGTGGCGGGCGAGGTGACGCGGATCGACGCCGTGCCGCGCGGGCGGCAGGTCTGGTGCCGCTTCAGCTACCGCGACCGCGAGGGCAGGGAGGTCTGCCGGACGGAACGCTCGGGCCTGCGCCCCGACCCGGC
>JAJECZ010000523.1 GCA_022821735.1 Alphaproteobacteria bacterium
GCGCGCCAGAAGGGCATGCGGGTCTATGGCGAGCCGCTGATCCAGCATCTCACGCTGGATGAATCGGAATATTTCGACCAGGACTGGGACTATGCCGCCCAGCGGGTTATGTCGCCGCCCTTCCGCGGCAAGGTCCACCAGGACGGGCTCTGGAATGGGCTGGCGGCCGGGTCGCTGCAGGTGGTGGCGACCGACCACGCCGCCTTCACCACGGGTCAGAAGCGCATGGGGCTCGCCGGCTTCCCGATGATCCCGAACGGCACCGGCGGGCTCGAGGACCGGATGCCGGTGCTCTGGACGAAAGGCGTCGATACGGGGCGGCTCACGCCGAACGAGTTCGTGGCGGTTACATCCACCAACATCGCCAAGATCCTCAACGTCTATCCGAAGAAGGGCGCCCTTGTCGAAGGCGCGGACGCCGATGTCGTGGTCTGGGACCCGAAGATCAAGAAGACGATCTCCGCCACCACCCAGAAATCGATCATCGACTACAACGTCTTCGAGGGGATCGAGGTCTCCGCCCAGGCGCGCTATACGATGAGCCGCGGCGAGGTGATCTGGGAATATGGCAGCAACTCTCAGCCCCGCCCCGGGCGCGGACGGTTCGTGCGCCGCCGGGCCTTTCCTGCGGTGCATGAAGCGCTTGCCCGCTGGAAGGAGCTGACCGCGCCGCGGAAGGTTCAGCGCAACCCGTTGAACATACCGAGCGGGGTTTGAGCGCGACCAGGAGCGGAACCGCCCTGCCAGAACGTTTCGCCGGAACCGGGGCGGCGCTCTCCCATGCATGAGACAGGTGCGATAACCGCCTCCTCGCTCGATCTGGTCTTCCAGACCAACGACGGTCCCGTGCACGCGCTCTCGAACGTCGACCTGGATGTGGCGCCCGGCGAATTCGTCAGCTTCATCGGGCCTTCGGGCTGCGGAAAGACGACATTGCTGCGGGTGATTGCGGACCTGGAGCAGCCGACGGGCGGCACGATCTCCGTCAACGGGATGACGCCGGGAGAGGCGCGGCTGAAGCGGGCCTACGGTTATGTGTTCCAGGCGGCCGGGCTCTACCCCTGGCGCACCATCGAGAAGAATGTGCGCCTGCCGCTCGAGGTCATGGGCTACCCAGCCAGGGAGCGGGCTGAGCGGGTCGCGCGCGTTCTGGAGCTTGTAGGTCTCGGCGACTTCGGCCGCATGTTCCCCTGGCAGCTTTCGGGCGGCATGCAGCAGCGGGCCTCGATTGCGCGCGCGCTCGCGTTCGACGCGGACCTGTTGCTGATGGACGAGCCGTTCGGCGCGCTCGACGAGATTGTTCGGGACCACATGAACGAGCAGTTGCTGGCGCTCCATGCGCGCACCGGCAAAACGGTCTGTTTCGTCACCCATTCGATCCCGGAGGCGGTTTATCTCTCGACTAAGATCGTCGTGATGAGCCCGCGGCCGGGGCGGATCATCGATGTGATCGAGAGCACCCTGCCAGCAAAGCGCCCGCTCGACATACGCGAGAGCGCGGCTTTCCTGGAGCTGGCCTCGCGGGTGCGCGAAGGCCTGCGCGCAGGACACAGCTACGATGAATGACGACGCGACCGGCGCCCGGCCGCCGAAGGGGGACGCGAATGCGGTAGCTGGCGGGCCAGCCCCGCCGGCGGCGCGCCAGAGCTGATGCGGACCGTCCTGTCAATCGGAACGATCTGCATTGCTTTCGTTGCAATCTGGTATGTCGGCGCCGTTTTCCTGAACGCCAAATGGGAGCGCGACCAGGCCGCTCGCGCGGGCGTCGAGATCGGCTGGGCCGAGATCGTCCCCGCCACCATGTCACAGGAGCGCCCCGTCTTGCCCGCCCCGCACCAGGTCGCCATCGAGATCTGGAAGACCACGGTCGAGAAGCGCGTCACATCAAAGCGCAGCCTCGTCTATCACGGCTGGATCACGCTGTCGGCGACGCTGCTGGGCTTTGTCATGGGAGTGGGCCTCGGGATCCTGCTGGCGGTCGGGATCGTGCACAACCGAGCGATGGACCTCTCCGCCATGCCCTGGGTCATCTCCAGCCAGACCATACCCATCCTGGCGATCGCCCCGATGATCATCGTCGTGCTCTACAATATCGGGATCTCGGGACTGATCGCGAAGGCGTCGATTTCGGCCTATCTGAGCTTCTTCCCCGTGGCGGTCGGCATGGTGAAGGGGCTGCGCGCCCCTGACGATATGCAGCTGGACCTGATGCGCACCTACAATGCGTCCGCTTGGCAGGTCTTCTGGAAACTGCGCTGGCCCTCCTCGCTGCCCTATCTCTTCGCGTCGCTCAAGGTCGCCATCGCCATTGCGCTCGTGGGCGCGATCATCGGCGAGCTGCCTACCGGTAGCCAGGGCGGCTTCGGCGCCCGGATGCTGAACGGCAGCTATTACGGCCAGGTGCTGATCATCTGGTCGGCGTTGTTCGGCGCTGCGATATGCGCGGCCTTGATGGTGGGCGCGATCGGGCTGGCGCAGCGTGCAGTGCTCGGTCGAACGGGGCAGATGCGATGAGTTGGGTCGCGGTCGCGATTGCCGCCTGGCTGGGCGGATGGGCCGCCAATGTCTGGCTTGTGCGCCATCCGGGCCGGCTGACGCGCGCCGTGGTGCCCGCGATCTTCGGGGCGACGCTCCTGATGATATGGGAAGGCTTGGTCCGCGGCTTCGACGTGCCGGCGGTCATCCTGCCGGCGCCCTCGGTGATTTCGGGCGCGTTCGCGGCCAGCCTGCCCGTCCTCTGGGCCGATTTCGTGCAGACGGTGATCCGCTCGGTTCTGCCGGGCTATGCGATGGGCTGCGGCGCGGCGTTCCTCACGGCCGTCGCCATCGACCGGTCCCCCTTTCTGCAGCGGGGTCTCCTGCCCATGGGCAACCTGGCGGCGGCTCTGCCGATCGTCGGGATCGCACCCATCATGGTGATGTGGTTCGGCTTCGACTGGCAGTCGAAGGCTGCCGTGGTCGTCGTGATGTGTTTCTTCCCGATGCTGGTGAACACCATCGAGGGATTGCGCATGGCCGAGCCCATGCAGCGGGACCTGATGCGCACCTACGCGGCCGGCTACTGGCAGACGCTCTGGAAACTGCGGCTGCCCGCCGCCGGGCCGTTCATTTTTAACGGGCTGAAGATCTGCACCACCCTTGCGCTCATCGGCGCGATCGTTGCAGAGTTTTTCGGGACGCCGATCGTGGGAATGGGGTTCCGTATCTCGACCGAGATCGGTCGCATGGCGCTTGACATGGTCTGGGCCGAGATCGCGGTTGCGGCTCTGGCCGGGTCGGCCTTTTACGGGAGCGTGACGCTCGTTGAAAGAACGGTGACGCATTGGCATCCCTCGGTTCGTGGATAGAGAGGCGCCTACCGAAACAACCAACCAAGGAGAGCACCATGAGGTCCTCAGCAGTCATCGCAGCGGCGGCGATATTCGCCCTGTCAGCCGGGTTCGCTCAGGCCGCCGACAAGGTCACACTACAGCTCAAATGGGTCACGCAGGCGCAGTTCGCAGGCTACTATGTGGCGGCGGACAAGGGCTTCTACGGCGAGGAAGGGCTGGAGGTCGAGATCAAGGCCGGCGGTCCGGACATCGCGCCTCCCCAAGTGCTGGCTGGCGGCGGTGCTGACGTGGTCCTCGACTGGATGCCCTCAGCGCTCGCCACCCGCGAGAAGGGATTGCCGCTCGTCAACATCGCCCAGCCCTTCAAGAGTTCCGGTATGATGCTGACCTGCCGCAAGGATACCGGCATCAAGACGCCTGAGGACTTCCGGGGCAAGACCATCGGCGTCTGGTTCTTCGGCAACGAGTATCCCTTCCTCTCGTGGATGAGCCAGCTAGGTATTCCGACGGACGGAAGTGCGGAAGGCGTGACCGTCCTGAAACAGGGCTTCAATGTCGATCCGATCCTGCAGGGCCAGGCCGCCTGCATTTCGACCATGACCTATAACGAATACTGGCAGGTCATCGACGCCGGCCTCTCGGCCGACGACCTCGTGGTCTTCAAATATGAGGACCAGGGCGTTGCCACGCTCGAAGACGGCATCTACGTGCTCGAATCGTCGCTCGATGACGAGGCGTTCCGGGACAAGATGGTCCGTTTCGTGCGCGCCTCGATGAAGGGCTGGAAATGGGCCGAGGAGAATCCCGACGCCGCGGCCGAAATCGTGCTGGAGAACGATGCGACCGGCGCCCAGACCGAGAAGCACCAGAAGCGCATGATGGGCGAAATCGCCAAGCTGACTGCGGGCAGCGACGGCACACTGGATCCCGCCGACTATGAGCGCACGGTTCAGACGCTTCTGAAGGGCGGATCGGACCCGGTGATCACCAAGGCTCCGGAAGGCGCCTGGACGCACGCGATCACCGATGCGGCCCTGAAGTAACGGCGGCTTTGGGGGGCGGGCGTCGATCCGCCCTCCAGACAGTCCATGCGGCGGCCGGTTCGCGGTCTTTCAGCTGCGGGCCTTCGATGCCTTTGCCGTCTCGAAATGGCGGAGCGCGCTTTCGAACTTGTCGCGGCAGCCGGTATTGCAGAACCCGACGACCCGGCCGTCGAATTCGATGAGCGAGTCCGCCTGCACCGGCTTGCCCGACCACGGGCAGGTCTCGTTGATGCAGTCGGCAATGTCCAGAGTGCGCATCGGGTTCCCCTCGTTTCGCGCCGTCAGCCGCCCGCCGTTTCCGCGAGTATCGCCTTGACGACACGCGCGGCATTGACCGCCGCCAGGCGGAAAAACACCTCCAACTGGTTCGCCTGTCCGCTTCCGCCCGCCAGGTCCGACAGGCTGCGGACGGCGACGAAAGGCACGCCGTTCGCCCAGGCGACATGGGCGACGGCGGCGCTCTCCATATCGAGCACGCGCGCCCCGAAGGTCCCGAATACGTAGTCCCGGAACTCCGCATTGTCGATGAAGGCGCCGCCCGAGACGCCGGCGCCGCCGATGACGATCCTCGGGACATGCGGCAGGCACCGGTTCTCATCGGTGCAGCGGTCGAGAACGACTTCGGCTGCCACCCGCCGCGCGCCGTCGAGGAGGGTTTCGTCCACGGGGAACCAGAAGCGCGTTTCGGGCCTGGCCGATCCGGCGCGGCTGACGGTCACCGAACGCGGGAACATCATGCCGAAATTCGCGTAGGGGTATGTGAAGAACGGAGGTTTCTCCCAGCCGTCCCCGACCTTCCGCGCGAACACGGACTCCAGATACTGGCCCCAGCGGTCGGCGACCACGACATCGCCGATCCTGAGGCCAGGATCGACCCCGCCGGCAATGCCGGAAAACACGATCCGGTCGATGGAGAAGCTGTCGAGCGCGAGCTGCACGGTCATGGCCGCATTGACGGTGCTGATCCCGCTGAGGAACAGGAGGACGTCGCGGCCCGCAAGCCTGCCCGTGACGAACTCGACGCCGTTGACTGGATGCGAGGCTCCATCCTCGAGGTCCGCCCGCAGCACCGCCATCTCCGGCGGGAAGGCGGACACGACTGCCGTGCGCGGGGTTTCGTCCGCGGCCGGATGCGCGGCCGCCGGAAGCGCGGCTGCCGCAAGCCAGAGAGCGGCGACCAGAAGGAGGAAGAGCTTTCCCGACACGGCCGGGCGCTAACCCACCGCGGCCACCATGAGCCGGCCTTCGACGCCGTGGCGGGCGATCAGGCTGGCCACCAGGCCGCTCGTCTTGGCCTCCTCGACGAACTCTGCAACGAAGGCCGCCGCGGACCCGGGCCGCGAGCGCGGCACGCCGATGGCCTGCTGCACGGTGGAGAAGTGCCCGTCCAGTATGCGCGCGCCGGGCAGTTTCTCGACATCGCCGATCAGCCCCGGACGCAGGCCGGCAAGTGTCTCGTAGCCCTCGTCCACGAACAGCTGGAAGGCGGCGCCGAGGCCCTGCGCCAGCACAAGCTCAGCATGCTTGATGTTGCGCGAGAGCCAGAGCTCGTAGGCGCTGCGGGCCGAGACGGCGATGCGGATGCCGGGCCGGTCCACCTCCTCCACAGACTGGATCGGCGAGCCGGGCGGCACGAGGTAGGTCGCCTCGATTTCCGAGTAGGCAAGCGAGAAGGCGATCTTTTCCGCGCGCTGCGGCTCGGCGCCGATCAGCCCGATGTCCCAAGCGTCGTCGGCGGCTGCGTCCGCCAGTTCGCCGGGGGTGGCGAAGGGCACCATCTTGACCGGCAGGCCCAGCCGCTCGCCCAGCGCGCGGGCTATGTCGGGGCTTACCCCGTCAGGATCGCCCGACTCCGTGCGGCCGGTGACGAGCAGGAAGTTGGACATGTTGATGCCCGCGCGCAGCACGCCGGTCGGCGCCAACTGCTCGGCGATATTGTCTGACATGGGACGGAGGGTTCCTTCGTTCTATCGGTTCCTGATGGGGATGCATCGGCTCAGACGGCGCCCTTGTCGCGCAGCGCCGCCACCTCGCCGCCGGAAAGGCCGAGCCAGTCCGACAGCACCTCGTCCGTGTGCTGGCCAAGCGTGGGGGAGCACTCGACCGGCACATCGTTACCCGAGGCCTTTACCGGCCAGCCCGGCATCAGGAAATCGCCGCGCTCGGGATGTTTCACGGTCTGGAAGATGCCGCGGGCGCGCATGTCCTCGCTGTCCGAGAGCTCCTTGGAATCGAACACCGCGCCGACCGGCACGCCGGCCGCGCCGATGGCCTCCATCGCCTCTTCCTTGCTGCGCTGGCTGGTCCAGGCGGTGATCGCCTCGTCCAGGTCCTTCTGGTTGGCCGAGCGCGCGGGCGCGGTGGCGAAGCGCGGGTCGTCCTTGAGCTCCGGCCTGCCGATCACCTCGCAGAGCCGCTCCCAGTGGAGGTTCGAGGCGCGGGTCGTGTAGATGTAGACATAGTCGTTGGGCCCGCCGGGCGCGCAGAGGAACACGTCCGAGGGCGCGCTGCCTGCCATGATGACCTCGTTGCCGCGCCGGGGTGCGGCCGCGCCGGTCGTGGCCTGCACGGCATAGGCGAGCCGGCAGTAGTTGATCATCGCGTCCTGCATCGCGACCTCGATATGCTGGCCCTCGCCGGTGCGGCCGCGCTGGTAGAGCGCGCCCAGGATCGAAATCGCCATGTGCAGGCCGGTGCCGGTGTCGCCGATGGTGGGGCCGGGATTGATCGGCCGCCCGTCCGGGTCGCCGGTGATCGCCATGACGCCGCCCACCGCCTTGCCGATCATGTCGAAGGACAGGAACTTCTCGTAAGGCCCGCCGCGCGCGAAGCCCTTCACCTGGGCGTAGATGATGCGCGGGTTGATCTCCTTCGCCACCTCGTAGCCGAGGCCGAGGCGCTCGATGGCGCCGGGCGCGAAGTTCTCGATCATCACGTCCGCCCGGGCGATCATGGCCTTCACCGTCTCCAGCCCTTCCGGGCTCTTCAGGTTGACGGTGACGCTCTTCTTGTTCGCGTTCAGCAGCATGAAATAATAGCTGTCCACGCCCGGCCGGTCGGTGGAGGCGAAGCGGCCCTGCTCGCCGGAGCCCGGCCGCTCGACCTTGACCACGTCGGCGCCGAGCCATGCCAGCGCCTCGGTGCAGGAGGGGCCTGCCTCGAATTGCGTCAGGTCGAGCACGCGGACGCCCGCCAGGGCGCGGTTGCTGTCGTCGGTCATGTCGGTCACTCGCTGGTCGGTCACTCGCTGGTCGGTCAGTCGTCCTGGGGCCGGAGGCTTTCCTTGAAGCGGGCCCGGTTGGTCACATACCACTGGTTCTGTTCGGCGAAGAAGGCGGACATCTCCGGCGTCACCTGCCGGATCACCCTGCCGGGAATGCCGACCACCATGGAATTGTCGGGAATCTCGGCGTTCTCGCGCACCAGCGCCTTGGAGGCAATGACGCAATTGCTGCCGATCTTCGCCCCGTTCAGCACCACCGCGCCGATGCCGATCACGGTGCCGTCGCCGACGAGGCAGCCGTGCAGCATCGCCATGTGGCCGACCGTGACGTTGCGGCCGAGCACGAGCGGCGAGCCGGGGTCGGTGTGCAGCACGGAGCCGTCCTGGACGTTGGTCTCCTCGCCCACCTCGATGGGCTCATAGTCGCCGCGCAGCACCGCGTTCCACCAGATCGAGGCGTTCCGCAGCACCCGCACGCTGCCGATGCACACCGCGTTCGGCGCGATAAAGGCGCTCTCATGTGCCTCCACCCGCCGGTCTTCGAGGATGTATTTCATGGGCCCGCATTAGAGCGGCGCGGGACGGGGCGCGCAAGCGGCGGCCGGCGTCCCGGCCCCCCAAACTGTCACCCCGACCCCCGAAACCGTCACCCCGGACTTGATTCGGGGGCTATCCCGGACCGTCTGCGCTCGCCGGGAAAGCCGGAGCTGGGCCCCGGATCAAGTCCGGGGTGACGGAGAGGG
>JAJECZ010000529.1 GCA_022821735.1 Alphaproteobacteria bacterium
TCATTTCGGGCGTGAGCATGGGAACCGGTCTCCTTCGGGGCGGCGCGGCGCGCGGCGGGCTTGGACCGCGGCCGGAATTCGATATAGGCTCGCGCCGCCATCGTGGGAAGGAGAGGATATATGAGCGGTTTCCAGCGCATCGAGGTCAAGCCGGTTGCAGGCGCTCTCGGTGCCGAGGTGGGCGGCGTTGACCTGGCGAATGTCGACGAAGAGACCTTCGGCGAGATCCGTCGGGCGCTGCATGAAAACCTGGTGATCTTCTTTCGCGACCAGGACATCACGCCGGAACAGCAGCTCGCCTTCGCGCGGCGCTGGGGGGACATCCACCTGCATCCCTTCATGAAGGGCATGGACGACTATCCCGAGCTTCTCGAAATTAAGAAGACGCCGGCGGACACGCGGAATTTCGGCGGCGCCTGGCATTCGGACCAGATGTTCTCGCCACAGCCCGCCATGGGCACCATCCTCTATGCCAAGCAGGTGCCGTCAAAGGGCGGCGACACGCTGTTCACCAACCAGTATCTCGCCTACGAGACGCTCTCGGACGGCCTCAAGGAGACGCTTGCGGGTCTGCGGGCCATCTCGGTCGGCGACCGGTTCAAGAGCGCCGGCGGCAAGACCCGCAAGGAAATGTATGCCGGGCGCACCTCCATGCAGGTCAAGGATCCCGGAAATGTGCAGACCACCTCCTCGCATCCGGTGGTGCGCACACACCCGGAAACCGGGCGCAGGGCGCTCTATGTGGGCGGCCACTGCCAGTATTTCGACGGGCTGACGGACGCCGAGAGCGAGCCGCTGCTCGACTGGCTGCGGAGCCACTCGATCAAGCCCGAGTTCCAGTGCCGCTTCCGCTGGGAGGAGGGCTCGGTCGCCTTCTGGGACAACCGCTGCACCCAGCATTACGCGCTCGACGACTATCCGGGCGAGACCCGCGTCATGCATCGCGTCACCATCTGCGGCGACACGCCTGTCTAGCGGGCGCCGGCAGGCGGAGGACCGGGAGCATCTCATGATCGAACGCATCGACCTGGGCCGCGACCTCGACGATCTGGTCCTGCTGGAAGGCCGCGGGCCTCACACCACCGAGAAGGAGGCTCAGGCTTCCTTCCGGAAGCTCGCCGACTTCCGCGACGGCGGCCTCTTCGCCGCGAATTTCAGCGGTTCCAGCGGCTGGGAACGGCATGTGAAGGGCGACGAGATCGTCCAGATCCTCGAAGGCGCGACCCGCTTCGACATCATCGTCGACGACAGGATCGAGACGTACGAGCTCAGCGCCGGCGCGCTTCTGGTCGTGCCGCAAGGCTGCTGGCACAGATTCACCTCGGAAGACGGCGTCAAGGTGATGACCGCAACTCCGCAGCCGACCCAGCACCTGCATGTCGATGACCCGAGGACAGTGTCGGAGACCGGTTGACGGCATTGCCGCCTCGGGCGACGGTCGTATCGTGGCGTCCTGCAGAATAATATAATTTTGCGATTGACTTGCAATTGCACATGAGTCAGCATCCCCGGAGTCAACCGGGGCCGGCGGCATGTATGTCTGCATCTGCAATGCCTATCGCGACGCCGAAATCCGCGAGGCGGCGCGCGCCGGCCTGCGCTGTGCGCACAAGGCCTATGCGGCGCTCGGCGGCGGTCCGCGCTGCGGCCGCTGCCTGCCGACCGCCCAGGAGCTGATCGACCGGGAGCAT
Organism: Alphaproteobacteria bacterium; assembly: GCA_022821735.1. GTDB lineage: Bacteria > Pseudomonadota > Alphaproteobacteria > Bin95 > Bin95 > Bin95. The sequence continues at coordinate 1,692 of JAJECZ010000529.1, forward strand.
GACGCGCCCGCAGCCCTTGCGGCGCCTGTCCTGGAGCCGCCCGGCGCGCGGGCCGGCTGACCGGCCGGGCGGGCGGCCCGCTTCTCAGTCGTCGTCGGCCGGCTTGCTCTGGAGCTGGATGTAGTTCTCCATCCCCATCCGGGCGATCATTTCCCCCTGCGTCTCCAGCCAGTCCACATGCTCCTCCTCGCTTTCGAGGATTTCGCGCAGCAGGTGGCGGGTCACATAGTCGGCGACCTCTTCGCAATGGGCGATGCCGTCGCGGAGCGCGGGGATGGCCTCGTGCTCCAGCGCGAGGTCGGCGTCGAGGATTTCCTGCACCGACTCCCCGATGCGGAGCCTGCCGATGTCCTGGAGGTTCGGCAGCCCTTCGAGGAACAGGATGCGCTCGATGAGCTCGTCCGCATGGCGCATCTCATCGACCGATTCCTCATATTCATGTTTCGCGAGCCTCGCGATCCCCCAGTTCTTCAGCATCCGGGAATGAAGGAAATACTGATTGATGGCCGTCAACTCGTTCTTCAGCACATCGTTGAGTATTGCGATGACCTTCCTGTCGCCCTTCATTTCTCTCTCCAATCGCTTTTGTACAAGCCCGTTTCCGGGATTTCCTGAACGATTATATTGCCCGAAAAACCGGGAAAACAAGGGCTTTAATTCAACTGATTTCAGGCGTTATTTGCGAGGCGTTTTCGTTCTCATTCGCAGGTAAAATTGCGAAAGCTTCGCATTATCCGAGCGCGGGCATGACCTCCTCGGCGATGCGCTGCACGCTGTCGGCGGCCTGTTGCTCGGTCAGCCCGTTGCCGGCATTGGTCTCGACCATGACGCCGTCGATGTCGAGCGTCTCGCGCCAGCGGCCGAGCGTCTCGACGAGCTGGGCGGCCGACCCGACGGCGACATAGTGCGCCCGGATGTCCTCCCAGGTGAGCGCCGCGAGCCGGGCCGCGGTTGCCGACGCGCCGCCCCTGCCGATGCCCTTCTTCGCGCCCTGGCTCGCCACCAGCCGGGCCTGGCGCTCGAAATAGTGGACGAGGGTAGGGCGGGCCTCCGCCTCCGCCGCTTCCGGCGTCGCGCCCGCATAGACCGGCACCCGCAGATGCACCGTCGGCCGGCCCGGATGGCCCGCCGCCGCCCAGGTCTCGCGATAGACGCGGATATTGGCGGCGAGCGGCTCCAGCCCGTCGCCGCGCAGCCCGACGAACAGCGGCAGGCCGAGCGCGCCCACCTTGGCGAAGGTGGCCGGCGAGGTCGCGGCCATATACATGGGCGGGTGGGGCTTCTGGTGCACGGGCGGCATCAGCACCGAATCGCGCACCCGGTAATAGCGGCCCTCATAGGAGAACCGCCCGCCCGCGAAGACGCCGCGCAGCACCTCCAGCGCCTCGTCGAAGCGCGCCTCGCTCTCGCCATAGTCGATGTCGTAGCCGCGATATTGCGCGACGAAGCCGCTGCGCCCGATGCCGAAATCGAAGCGCCCGCCGCTGATCTGGTCCACCGTCGCCACTTCCTCCGCGATGCGCAGCGGGTGGGCGAGCGGCAGCACATAGACCGCCATGCCGATCCTGAGCCGCTTCGTGCGCGCGGCCAGCGCCGCCGCCACGGCGATCGGCGAGGAGAGCACCGAGCGGTCCGGCATGAAGTGGAACTCCGCCAGCCACACCGAGTGCATGCCGAGGCGCTCGGCGAGGTCGGCCAGCTCGAAGCCCTCGCGGAATATGTCGTCCGGCGCCCGCCCGTTGCGGACCCCGAATTCGAGGAACAGCCCGAATTCCACGGCCCCTCAGCCCCCCAGGAAGGCGGCGCTGCGGGCGCGGAGCACGGCCCCGGCGTCCGAGACCAGCTCCGCCATGATCTCCGAGGCGGGGCGCACGGCGCGGACCATGCCGATGCCCTGGCCGGCGAAGCCGGGGTTCACGTCCGCGCGGCCGGCGAGATTGGCGGCGACCATGACCGGGCGCGAAACGGCGCCCTGGTAAGGCATGGGCAGCGGCTCGCGTTCCGGGTCGTTCGCCCAGAGCTCGGTCCATTTGGAGCGGATGATGCGCGCGGGCTTGCCGGTGACGGAGCGGGAGACGGTGGTGCCTTCCTCGGTCGCATCGACGATGGCCTGCTTCTGGCCGGGCTCGATGCCGGACTCGGCCGAGGCGAGGAAGGCCGAGCCGACCCACGCGCCGTCCGCGCCCAGCATCATCGCCGCCGCGACGCCCCGTCCGTCCGTTATGCCGCCCGCGCCCAGCACCGGCACCTTGCCCTCGACGGCGTCCACCACCTGCGGGATCAGCGCCATGGTGCCGATGGGCGAGTTGTGCCCGCCGCCGTCATGGCCCTGGGCGACCAGCGCGTCGAGCCCGACGGGCAGCAACTGCTTTGCGTGGCGCACCGTGCCGATCACCGCCAGCACCTTCGTGCCCTTGTCGCGCAGCCGGTCGAGCCAGGCGGCGGGGCTGCCGAGCCCGGAGGCGTAGACCGGCACCGCCTCCTCGATCACCACTTCCATCTGCGCCTCGAAGAACTCCTTCGAGAAGAGCGGCGGCCCGTCCCCCCGGGGCCAGATCGCGTCCTCCGGCGCTTCGGGAATGCCCTCCCCGGCCATGAAGGCGCGGGCGCGTTCGCGGTATTCCGGCACCAGGTCCTGCGGCCGCGGGCGGTTGGAAGGCCAGCC
>JAJECZ010000389.1 GCA_022821735.1 Alphaproteobacteria bacterium
GGTGTGACACGAGACAACCATTTTTTACGATTGTTTCATGTTTTGGGGCGTGTCGCCTTTCTCTCCTGTATCGCAAAAGATACCGGGACTTGGGACGCATGTCAAGAGGATTCCGGGAAAAGAATACGAAGCAATCGGGGAGATAGCTGGAGCCCGTTGGTGGAATTCGGGGAACTGAAACTGCATTGCAGGATCCACGGATATGCGCGTGGAGTGCTTCCAGGATACAGGTGCACCTAGGGGTATCAGGGACACTGCCTGACGATACTTCGAATCACGAAACATGATGATGCCTGTTGTCAACAGAGGGTATTTTCCATAAAAATACGGAATGATTGTTAGGCCGTTTGGGGGCGCCCGGGGCGCCAGACGGGAAGCGCCCGCGCCTCACCGGCTCCAGTGCGGCGGAGCCTCGGCGCCCCAGCGCGGCGCGGGGTCGGTCGGCCATTTCTCCCAGGGCTTGCAGCGGAACATGGTTCCGATGGCGATGGAGTCGGGGTCGCGGATGTCCGGGCAGTCCGGGCCGTGCTCGCCGACAGTGATGGTGCAGTCGATCCGGCCGTCGCGCTTGCGGGCTTCGTTCATGCACCAGAGCACGGCGGCGCCCTGCTGGCTCCAGACATGATGGCGCCAGGGCCAGAGGCGGCGGAACCAGTCGTCCTGCATGTTGGCGGCATAGAGATACGAGGCGGCGGCGATGACGCCGGCAGTGAGCGCGACGGCCACGGTCCATGTCAGGTTGATCCTCCGGCGGGTTTCGGAGAGTTCCTCTCGATGGTGGATCTGCCGGCGGTCGAGGGCCTCCTGCAGAGCGCGCAACCGGTTCCCGCCGGGGACCGGTCCCTGCGGCGGCGGGTTCGCGGCGGGTTCGGGCCCGCGGCTGCCGGCGGGCGCTGCGGGAGGTCGGTCGCGCGGCGACTCCGGGGCGGGTTGCACGGGGGCGGGTTGCTCCGGGGCGGGGCCCGGGTTTGTGTCGGGCGCGGCCCCGTTCCTGCCGTACAGACCGGCCCTGAGTCTGTCGAGGGCGGTTTCGGGCGGTTTGTCTGTCACGGCTTTTCCCCTGCGGCGGCGCGGATACGAAAATACAGGCGATGACGGGAAAGGACGAAGCTCATGACGAGGGACAGGGAGGACCGGCGGCGCCAGCGCGCGGTGACGGTGACCGACAGCGAGTGGCGGCGGCTGAAGGCGCGGGCGCAGGAGGCGGGCATGCCGGTCTCGCGCTTCATCGTCCACCGGCTGGCGGAGGAGGACCCGGGCCCGCCGCCGGACCGGGGGCCGGGCGGGCTGCCGGCGGCGGTCTGGCGGCGGGTGGCGCGCGAGGTGCTGCTGCTCGGCCGGCTGGAGGAGGAGCGGCTGGCGGCCGCGCGCCTTTCGGAGGAGCGCGGCGCGCTCGCCGCCGGGGTGGACGCGTGGCTCGCCCGGCAGGAGGAGCTGGTATGAGTGGGGGATATCGGGGGAGGCCGTCATGAAGCAGGCGAAGTCGCGCTGCCTCTATCCGACGCCGGCGCAGTGGTCGCGCATCCAGGCGCGGGCGAAGGCGGCGGGCATGAAGGTCTCGCCGTTCCTGGTGGCCTGCGCGCTGAAGCGGGACGCCGGGGGCCATGCGGAAGAGCCTCTCGTGCTGACGGCGGACGAACAGCGCGAGCTGTTCGACCGGGTGGCGCGGCTCGACCTTTGCAGCCGCACCATGCTGGCGCCGCTGCCGGGCATGGACATGGCGGTCTTCGAGGCGGTCGCATTGCTCGGCCGGCTGTTCGCGCCCCAAGGCCCGGGAGAGGCAAGATGAGGCGCCCTCGCTCCGGGGCGAAGAAGATCGTGCGGTCCTTTTCCTGCACGGACCTGCAGCGGGAGGAGATCGGCAGGCGCGCGGCCGCGGCCGGCATGAACCTCTCGCCCTTCGTCATCGAGTGCGGCCTGACGGTCGACCTCGACGCTGCCGAAGGCGGAGCCGGACCGTTGCCCTCCCTCGCGCTTGGCAGGGAGGAACAGCGCCGGCTGCACGACCTCGTCGCCGGGATCGCGGAACGGTGGCTGGGTCCGGACGCGCCCGATCCGGCGGGCATGGCGGACCTGCCGGCGGTGCTCGGCGTGGTGCTCGAAGGGCTCATGACCGACATGGTCGAGACGGGGCATGAAGAACGGATGCGCCGCCTGCTGCTGGATGCCTTCGGCGAGGCCCGGGGCTCGGAGCTTGCCCGCCAGTATGCGGACAAGGCGCGGTGCCGCTAAGCCTCGCACGGACCTGCGAAAGGAAGGCGGCGGACGGGAAACGGGACGGCGCCCCGGTGGCACCCGCGCGGATTTTCCCGACATGAAGACGGCCGCGGAATGGCGGCATGCAAAAACGCCCCGGACCGGAGCCGGGGCGACGTGCTAAACGTACAAAGGAAAAGCCCCGGAACCCGAGGGCTCCGGGGCGGAATGGCGATGACGATGCCTCAGGCGGCGAGGTCCATTTCGTATGCTTCCGGGGGCGGCGGGCGGTTGCCGCTGGCCGCGCCGTCCGGCCTGGGGTCGAGGAAGTTGATGGAGCCGCGCGGACCGACCACGATCTCGGTGGTGTAGCGGTCGTTGCCGTCGCGGTCCTTCCACTTGCGGGTGCGCAGCTTGCCGGTAACGTGCGCCTGGCGGCCCTTGGCGGCGTGCTTGCGCAGCATCTTCACCAGGCCGTCCTGGAAGACCGCGACGCGGTGCCACTCGGTCTGCTGGACATACCGGCCGGTCTGGCGATCCCGGTAGCCTTCGTTGGTGGCAATGCTGAAATTGGCGACTTCGCCGCCGCCGTGGAGGCTGCGGAACTCGGGGTCGGCGCCCAGATTGCCGATCAGGTCGACGCGATTGAGACCGATCATTGTGTCTGCTCCTTGCAGGTGTTCGATTGCGAGCCGTTACAACTCACCCCGAAAAGCCCTTTCCCGACCTTGCGGCGTCGATGCCAGCGCAGGCCGGGACAGGGTAAGCGGGGATCGGGATGCAGGGCGAAGGGGGCGCGGACGGAGCGATGCCGCCCGCGCCCGGTTGCCGCCCTTGCCGTCAGCGGGGGAACCGGCTCCGCTCCAGCATATGGCCCCAGATTGCGGAACTGCCCCAATATTGCACCCCCGAGTCGGCGGTCTTCTCGCCCTTGCAGATGAGGATCTCGTTGCGCGCGGGACGGAGTTCGCGCACGGTCTCCAGCGACAGGGTCAGCGGGTGGCCCTTGCCGCCCGGCAGCCGGCGGATCGCGCCGTCGATCGAGGTGCGGTAGCGCTCGACCACATAGTGCTCGTCCTGAAGGCCGCGGCCGAAGACGTAGGTGAGGAAGGCGTTCGCATCGGGGCGAAGGGAAGCCGTGGTGGCGGGCATGTCGATAGTCTCCTGTTGGAGGAAGGGAAGCGGGAGCCGGAGGACCGGCCACCCGCAGGGATCGCCCCGAAAACCCTTTCCCAACCTTGGAGGCGCCGATACCGCCAAGGCCGGGAAAGGGAAACGAAGGGTCAGCGGCCGGCGAATACGGCCGGGCCGGCGTCGGTCAGGTTCTCGACGTCGTCGAGCGAGAGCTTCGCAAAGGCGAGCGCCGCCGCCACTTCCATTGGACTCTGCCAGGTGCCGTGGTCAGTGCCGTCGGCGATTTCGATCACGGTGTATTGCGTCGGCAGGTCGGGCATGCCGCGATACGCGTAGGAGCGCTGCCGGTCGCGGCAGGGGCCGCATTCCCGCATGAGGGGCTCCGGCGGGCGGACGCCGCAGCGGGGGCAGAGGCCAGCAGACTGGCGCTCTCGGGTCACCTTGTGGTAGCGGCGGCGGTGAGTGGCGAGGCGCGCCTCGCGGCATTCCGGGCAGGAATGGGACCCGGGGTCGGGAGGCCGTTTTGTGCAGTGGACACAGACGCCCCGCGCCTGGGCATCGGCGACTCTGCGGCGCCACCTCGCGCGCTCGGCCAGCCGCCGCTCCTGGCGGCAGGGCGCACATGCGGTCGACCCCTCGGCGGGGGCGGCCTGGCCACAGCGGATGCAAAGACCCTGCGAGGCCCGGGCGAGGGTCCTCCGATTGTACCGGTCCAGTTCGACGGCTAGACAGGTTTCGCAGGCCAGGCGGTTGCGCGCGGCGGCATGCCGTCCGCAGACGATGCACAGACCGACGGCCTGGCGGGCGTCCCGGCGGCGTCTGGCGGCCTCCTTGTCCCGTTCGGCGGGAAGCGTCTGGCAGTCCGGGCAGCGGCGGCTGCCGGGAACCGGCGGGGCCTGGCCGCACTCGATACAGAGCGAGCGGTCGGCCTGCCGGCGGCGGCGGTCGATCCGGGCGCGGTATGTCCGACGGCGCGCGGCGAGGCAGTCGTCGCAGCACGCATTGCCTTCGGCGGGCGCCCTGGTTCCGCACTGCACGCAGAGGCCGGCCTTTTTCCGTTCTTCCTTGCGCTCCCGCAGGCGTCGGCGGCTGAGCGCGAGATGTTTCTCGTTGCAGGCCTCGCAGAGCCGCCGGCGGGGTTTCTCGGGCGTGGCGCCGCATTCCTGGCAGAGGCCCCGGTTGCTTCGCAGCAGGCGGCGTTTGCGGGCGGCCTTGCGATCGCTGGCGCGGCGGCGCTCCTTGCATTCCGGGCAGTATTTCGCCCCGTCGGGCGGTTGAACGCGGCCGCAGTTCAGACAGAGTCCGAGCGCGGCGAGCCGGTCCCGGGCGCGCGAGGCGTTGGAGCGCCGGGCGGGCGCGGCCTCGGTGGAAGCGCCGATGCTGACGGTGCAGCAACGACAGCCCGCTGCTTCGGCAGGCGGATACGTATGAGCGGGGGCGGAAGCCGGCATGCAACGCATGGGCGACATCTCCTGCTGGCGGAACGGGCGCGGGAGCCGGTCGGACGGCCGCCCCCCGCGGAAATCACCCCGACCAACCCTTTCCCGAACCTTCCGGCCGGACAGGCAGGCTCCGCCGTTCGCCGGGAACGGCCGGCGGCGGCATCCAGCCGGCCGGCCGCGCGGGAGAGGACCGCTACGGTCCGGATGGGGCGGGGATCGGGACGCCGGAAATCGGGCCGCCGATGTTTTGGCTGCCCCGGCGGAGAATCACCGGTTGCGCCGGGGGCGTCTCCGGCATTGCCGGTTGGGGCACCCGTGGACGATGGGCGCGGACGAAGCCGGCCGGCCCGCGCCGGGCGGTGCGGTTTTCGGCGATGCCCGCTGCCGGATCCGCCTCCGCTTCGTCGATCCGGTTACCGGGTTACCGTTCGACCTGCCCTGTCCGGTCGCCCGGGCGGCGAAGCGGGGCCGGGGGCGAGCTTGAACGCCTCACCCTTCGTCATCGAATGCGGGCCGACGGTCGGCCCCGAATCCCCGCTGAAACCGCGCGCCCGCTCAGCGCCGCCGGGCCTCACACCGAGATGCCGCCGCCCGGGCCGATATCGCGGTAGAGGCCGTGCTGCCGGGCCGGGTCGCGGACGCGGACATGGATCTCGAGCTTCCGGCGGGCGCCGGGGTCGAGTTCGGGCCGGTCCAGCATCCGCTTGGCCTCCTCGACCACCTGCCTCAGCTCCGGGGCGCTCAGGCCGGAGTTCTCGAGCCGGGGCGCGAACGCGCTCCAGGCCGCGTCGGTCTCCAGCGCCCGGGCGAGCCTTTGGCTGTCCCGCCCGATGTCGTCCCGCGCCCCTTCGATACGGTCCAGGTGGGGCGCGTAGCGCCTCTCTGCGAGGACCCGCTCCGCCCTCCCGCAGAGCCGCGCGGCTTCGTCCGCCCAGACCCTGTAGCCCGTGCCCTCTTCCGTCACGCTCCGGCGCCGCTCTGCGGCGAGGTCCGACAGCTGCGCGCGGAGGTCCAGCGAGAAGCGGAGTTCCACGACGAGATTTTCCACCTCCGCCTTCGCCGCCGCCGCTGCGTCATGCTGCGCGACCAGCCGCTCCAGCAGGGCGCGGGCCTCGGCGTCCAGCTCCGGCTCGGCCGCGAGCAGCCGCATGTCCAGCACGACCTCCTCATTGCCCTCGCGGTAGAAGACGGGCGTGCCGGTCTCGCGCTCCATGACCTCCAGCCTCTCGAGCAGGCAGGCGGCATGGCGCCGGTCGAGCGCGACCGCGCCTTCCAGCAGCCTGCGGTCCCGGGCAATGCCGTCGCGCAGCTCCGGCAGGGCGCCGGCATGGGCGAACGAGCCGTCCGCGTCCAGAAGGCCCCGCGCCTCCGCCAGAAGCTCGCCGGCCTCCTCCCGCCAGGCCTCCGGTCCGGGATGCACGGAATAGACCGCCCTGTTCTCCCCGGTCTCCGCGATCAGGCGCTCGCGCTCCTCGACGCAGTCCCGGAGCCTCGCGGCGAGCGGCCCGAACCGTTCCCCGGCGGCGGCTATGGCGCGGCCCTCCGCCACGATGGCGGCCATGCCGTCGCGCAGAGCGGCGTCCATGTGCGGTAGTTCTGGCACCGCCTCCATGCGGCCGAGCACGTCCTCGCGGCCGTCTTCGTGGAACCAGTGCGTCCCGGCCTCCTTCGCGCAATCGTCCAGCGCCCTCCACTCGTCCAGGATGGGAAGAACGGCCTTGTCCGCATCGAGCGCGCCCTGCAATTTCACCCTTGCCGCCGCAATCCCGTCGCGGACCGTCGGCAGGGCGTCGAGATGCGGCCGCCAGCGGTCCTCGTCTTCGGCGATCCCGTCCGCCTCTGCCAGAAGCCGCTGCGCCGCCTCATGCCAGTGAACGTAGTCGCGACCCAGGTCGCCGGTCCCGTCGGTGAGACCGGCCCGCTCGGCGATACCGGTGTCAAGCCCTTCATGCAGCCGGTCGAGCGCCGCGCGCGCCTCGCCCGCCGCCGCATGCGCCCCGGCAACCCGTTCGGCCTCGGCCGCGACTGCGCCCGATATGCCGGGGGTGCGGCCCAGTTCCGCAAGCCGTTCGACCGCGTCTGTGCATCCCTCCATGTAGAACGGGACCGTGCCCTGCCGCCGCGCCTCTTCCTCCAGCGTGCGCCAGGCCGAAAGCTCGGCCCATACCGCCTCGCGTGACGGGATCGGCAGCGGCGCCGGCGGGGCGGTCTCCTCGCCCACCGCCTCCAGCGCCGTCATCGCCGCGCCCGCATGCGCCTCAAGCGCCTCGACAAGGTCCTCGCGGTTGTCGGTCAGCACCACCGCATTGTCCCGCGCCCGGCTGATCCCGACATAGAACGCCGCCCGGTCCACGGGCAGTCCATGGCCGGAGTCCAGCACCACGATCGCATTGTCGCGGGTCGTGCCCTGCGCCGCATGCAGGGTCGCGCTCCAGGCATGGTCCACATGGCGCAGCTGCGGGTCCTCCCTGCGCATGGACAGGGCGCTGCCGTCCTCCATGCCGATCTTCACCAGCCGGGAGCCGATGGCGAGCACCTCCGCCTCGCCGCCATTGACGAGGCCGCGCGCCCTGTCGTTGCGCGTCCAGCGGATGCGGTCGCCCGCCTGGAGGCGGATCGGGCGCGTCTCGTAGGCCTCGTAGCGGTAGCGGACCGGCTTCGACGGATCGATCCGGCGCGGCCGGCCGTCGGGATGGTCGAGCAGCACCCGGCCGTCCTGCGCTCCCGTCACCGTGCAGGCGTCGTCGGCCTTCACCCGGTACTGGTGGATGTCGTTGTGGAAGACCAGCACGTCGCCGGGGCGGTAGTTGGCGACATCCGCCTTCTGCGCGCGCGTGAGGCCGAGGCCGACAAGCCGGTCGATCTCCAGAACCCGCCCGTGCAGCGCGCCTTCGCCGCGCAGCCCGTCGCGCACTGCCTCGTTGATGTCCTCCCGGAGCGCATGCGTCGGCGCCAGGATCGCCGTCCGGGTGCGCGCCTCCGGGTGCAGCGAGAGCCAGAGCCGGGCCGCCGCCTCGCCGAGTTCGTCCGGCTCCGCCTCGTGGACATCGTCGCCGAGCCGCTCCACGGCCTCGGCCGGCTCGCCCTCCCGGATGGCCGCGATCGCCTCGCGCAGGTCCGGGTCGCGCTGGCGCAGCACCTCGTCCATGCGCACCGTCGCCATGCCCGCCTGCTGGAGCTGCCGGAACGGCTGACCGGCCTCCACCGATCGCAGCTGCCCGCTGTCGCCGACCAGCGCCAGGCGCGCGATGCCGATCCGTTCCGATATCCGCATCAACCGGCGCATCTGCGCCGAACTCACCATCGAGGCCTCGTCCACCGCCAGCACCGCGCCGCCGAACGCGAGCCGCGCCTCCGCCAGCCGCTCCGGGCCCGCGACCCGGTCGCCGATATCCCGGTGGCGCGCCAGGAACCATTGCAGCGTCCGCGCCGGGATGCCCGCCTCCCGCTCCAGCGCCCGCACCGCCGCCATCGACGGCGCCAGCCCCACCACCTTGCGCGCTCCCGCAAGCCGCGCCGTCTCGCGCAGCATGACCGTCTTGCCCGTGCCCGCATGGCCCTGCACGCCCACCACCCTGTCCTGCGTGAGCAGGATCGTGCGCACCGCCTCGCGCTGGCCCTCCGTCAGCGGACCGGCGGCAAGCTCCCTCTCCACCGCCGCCCCGTCCGCCGCCGGCGCCCCCGCCCCGGCGCCCTCTCTCATCCAGGCGATATTACCCCGCTCGGCCCGGAGCGCCCGGTCGGTCACGAACGCCCGGTCCGCGCCGCGCAGCACCGCCTGCACCAGATGCCCGTCCCGGCGGAGCTCCTCCACCGCCGCCTCGACCTCCCCCACCGAATACCGCCCCGGCGCCTGGCCGAGCGCATGCGCCGCGATGTCGCCCGCCGCGAACACCGAAGACCGCTCCTCAAGATGCGCCACCGCCCGCCAGACCGCCTCGTGGACCGGCAGCGCGGGGCGCGCCTCCGCCTGCATCCGCTCGCGTCTGGCCCGCGCGGCCGCCTCGCGCGGCGGTAGGCCGGCTTCCAGGGCGCGGCGCCGCCATATCCGGCGCAGCTCGTCCATGGCGGGTTCCGCCTTGCGCCGCCGCGTATAGAGCGCCGCCTGCTGCGCCCGGGCCGCGCTGTAGGGACCACCGCGCCGCCTGATGTCCTCAAGGATGTCCCGCCGCCGGGTCGAGAACGCCTCGCGCACCTCCCGGTTGTAGCCCGCAAGCTCGAACCCCGGCACCGGCCCGATCATCACCGGCACGATCCCGTAGCCGAGCGCCTCCAGCCGCCGCGCCAGCTCGTTGCGGTAATGCGCCCCGATCAGCTTCTTGTTCCGGCGGATCGCCGTCGCCTCGATGCTCCGCCACTCGCCTGCCCCGTTCCGGGTCATGTTCGCCACCACGCAGTGCGTGTGCAGCTGCGGGTCCAGATTGCGGCTCGCAAGGTGCCGGAAGGTCGCCGCCGCCATGCCGTGCGCCTTCACACGCGGCCGCCTGCGGGTCTCAGGGTTCCAGCCCCGCGTCTGCAGCAGGTCCGCCTCCACACGGTCCAGCGCCGCGCGCACCGCCTCGTCATGCGCGCGGATCACCCGCCGGTCCCCGTGCAGCAGCGCCGCCAGCGAGACCGACTTCGGAGCCGACAGCGTGATATCCACCCCCGGACGGTGCTGGTGCTCCCCGTCGCGCAGGCGGCCGAGGCGGATATCCGTGCCGGGCACATACCCCAGCAGGATCGCATTGAACCGCTTCGGCGAGACATGCCGGCCCAGGCCCAGGGCCCGCGCCAGCTCCCCGTGCCAGAAGCTCGCCTTGCGATGCTCCGGGTCGCCCTTCGCGTAGTAGCCGTCCTGCTCGAAATAGTGGACCGTCAAACCCGCCGACCCGATATCCGTCACCGTCGCGACCATGACGGCATTCTAGACCGGTGAGCCAGGCAGGGGCAGGCACTCCAACGGCAGCGGCTGCGGCGAACTGCACGGCAATCCTTTCGGCATTTGAGGCTTGCGCCTGATTGCGCGCATGTGCCAAAGTCCGCCTCGCAATCTTCGATGCGTCCCGCTCTGTCGGGTCGCTCGCCGAATACAAGAGCCTCATACCCGGCGAGGGGTAGCTCCCCGCGCTTGGCGAATAGGCGAGGTCTCGAATGTTCACGCATCGAAGATTGCAACGGCCCGACGCCAGCCGTCGGTCGGGTCGTTGCTTCACTGTGCGGCAGAGAGGGGACGACCATGAAGACGACCCTTGGCGCGTTCGCGGCCGGGCTTGTGGCATTTGCGGCAGGACCGGGCATTGTCCATGCGGAAAAATCCGGAGACTGGCAACAGTGGATTCCCATGGAATGCGGCCATGCCCTCAACGCCAGCGCGGCGGAGGGTTCTCACTGCTTTCAGCGCCATTTCGACGAAACGCTTATGGGCTATGCGGCCGAGTTCCTCGATACCCACGGGAAAACCGTCTTCGGAGATAATTTCGGCTTCCATCATCGCCTGTCCTTGTCGCCGGCCGGCACTGGCGCGAGCCGGAACATAGATGCTGTCTTCCCCCTGCATTTCCGATCCGGCGACGCCGGGCCGGGCTTCGAGAAAACGGCGCTATTCCTGCAACAGGGAATTACGCGTTGGCATGACAACGCGGGTTTCACTCGCAACGACTTTCGACATGGCGTCGCATACCGCTTCGCGCTTTCCGAAGATCGCGAAAACATTCTCGGCATATCTGCGATTTATCAGGAAAACATGGAACGCGGCCACTCGCGCCTGGTAGCGACCCTGGACTACAACGGGCGCTTCGGCACTGGCCGGATCCAGCATTTCCTTCCAACATCGAGCTGGAAACCCGGCCGGACGGGTTACGAGGAACGCGCCCTCGGCGGAACGGAAATAGGCGCGAGCCTCGGTATCACGCAAACGCTTTCGCTGGATACCGCCCTAACCCGCTGGAACGACGAAACCGAAACCGCCAAGGATATTCATAGCCGCGTCGGGGTTGGCTTCCGTCCGCATCCTTGGCTGAATGTCCGGGCAGGGTATGAAACCGGCTTCGCCGAAGACGCCGCCAATATCCATGTTCAGCTTACGATACCGCTCGGCGGCGCACCGAAGTCGATTCCCCGTTGGGAAGGTGTCGGCAGTTTCGGCATGGCGCAAACCGGGGCCAGCATTTGGCAACCCGTCGAGAATGTCGAGCAACTGCAAACCGTGGAGCGGATCATCACGCCCACCGTTCAAGCGCAAGCAAACGGCATTACCGTCAGTTTCATTCAAGACTCAGCGCAGACCGGCAGCGAAATAGGACTCCGGCTTTCCATTCCCGCGCCATTGCCCGACGATCTGCGGCTTGTCGTTCAACTCGTGCCGGGTAGCGGCACCAACCCGGCAATACCAGGTGAGGACTTTACCGATACGCCACGGAGCGTGACCATCGCAAAAGGGGAAACTAGCGCCTCGGTGTATTTCCAGCTTTTGCATAATGCCGAGATGCAAGAGAATCGAGGCCTCGCCGTTTCGGTTTCCTTGGACGACTCGGCCTGACACTCCAGAATCGAGGAACAACCGATGATTAATACACGCGCTCGTATTTATGCCCTTTCACTCCTCCCCGCTCCCGTTCTGCTTGCGTTGGTGTTAACTTCATGCGGTGGCGGCGGTTCTAACGCCCCCCCTTCAACAGCATCCGATCAAATGGAAATGACTATTACACCTACACAACAGCTTTATTATGGCGCTTACGATTGGGGAACCCTTGGCCCGAACTGTTCAGACGGCTGGGCAATCGGAGTGGCAACAGGTTACTCCAATGCCAGCGCAGCGGCGGCTGCGGCAATGAACGAATGCAAGACAGGGGGCGGAAGAGATTGCGGCCCAGATGTCGGAGCATTTGGGAGCGCCTACCCGTCTGAATGCGTGGCAATATGGTTCGGAGAAGATAAAGACCAATGCCAGATAGGGGCACGGCACGGGGCAGACCTGCTCACAGCTACAAACGCCGCTAAGACCGAATGTAGAAATAAATTTGGACGCATAGCGGGTTGTCCCATTCTAGTCCAAGAATGTTCGCCCTCCGGGCCTACAAAATCGTATTCTCGGACTACAGCACAAAGTAGCGATCCCGACACAACGGACACCGCGAAGCCGAAATATTACAGCACAGTAAGATTTACCGATGTGTGGACTCAACCCCCTCGACGGTGCCCGGCGCGATTACTTTCTGGGGTATCTATAGGGCATCTCACTCCGCAGGCTGCCGAAGCGGCAGCGCGGGCACGATGCAGGGAGGTCTCCGATAAGATCACTTACCCCAACAATAGAGATACCATTTGCTTAGGCGTTGGCGACTTTGGGAGTGCCCGGGGTTATACTTGCGGGGCGATAGCGTATGGCGAAAACGGTGAAGCCTGCGCGCAGGAATTTGGAGACGGCAATTCTAGAGCAGAGGCGGAGCTTTTTGCTCTAACAAACTGTGAAAAAGCTCTAGGAGGAGGATTCTTTGGTCGGGCGCCAGATGGGCGGGTAGTGTTAGACCCGCCGCGCTCAAATCTGTGTCGCGTACGAGAGTCATTTTGTGGCCCTTGAAGGACAACGCCGGGGAACGCAATTACGGGAAAGATGGCTGCGGGCAATGCTCGGAAGTTGTGTACATTCTGCGGGGGATGACCGGCGAAGCCGCAAGCAGAAGGCTCTACCACCGTTTCCGATCAACAGCCGTTGGTATTAAAAGGACCAGTCGATGACGACAACAATGCCGAACGGAGTGGATAAGTTTACTGCTCGAAAAATTGTGCTCGTTACGCTTTCTATATTCTGGAAAAGGAAATTCTTATTTCTTGTCACTGCCGCCATTGTTATGTTCGGGGCAGACCAGTTTACTGGAAAGATCATCGATTGGTTTGAATCTATTCCAAAATACATCGAGTGGCATTTGCGATTTTTTGAGTTCTTTCTTGCATATTCAATATTGAGGGGAAGCTTGACGTATGCCGCGTATCGTGAAATGGGCGGACAGCCGATTTCGTTTCGTGAGTTATCGGAAAGAGTACGCCTACTGCCCTTTTCTCGCTCCGTTTGGTCTCCCATATCAGTCTGTTTACTTTATGTTTTGATACCAAATACCTTGTTCTTTTGGTATTATTTGGTTCCTGATGCGAGCATTTCAATTGTGTTATTGGTTGGAATCTTAATTTGGTCGTGGCTTCATATTGTTTTTTATACCGTAGTGCCTGTGGCAGTTCATGAAGATGTTAGTGTGAGTGATAGCTTTCGGCATGCATTCAGGCTGTCATCGGGATTCAGGTGGGCAATTTTCCGAGCGAATCTCCTTCTCTATATTCCGGTTTCAGTCATGATTCATATCGTGGTGATAATTGCTGTTTTGATTTTAGATGCATACGATCTAAAGGATAAATATTCGACTGCTGATGATACTGAGAATCTAATATTTCTTGTAATTGGAGGTATAATTGGAGGCTTGTATGCGATGCTTGACAGTATTGTCTCTACCGTCTGCTACGGGTACCTACGGCACAGAAAATTCTCTGGCTTTTGCGCTGACAGTTAACAAGCTGCTGAAAAACTCCTAGCGCGTGTGGTCCTGACGTGATTCGCTGGGCTGGGCGCGATCCGGTGGGGCGGCGATGCGGGGCAAGGACGAGGGCAGCGGCAACCTTTTCGTAAGCCTTCGGCGTAGACTCTCCCACCATTGCGAGAGTGATAGCGCCATGTAGCGCCGTTGTCGCCTGCCTGCCGCCGCCTTTGCGCGGCGCGAGAGTAATCGGCGAGCGGTCGGAGATCTTCGCCGACGTGATGCCGTCCGCTCGGCAGCTAACCCGGCGGACAAGGCACGCGAAATTCTTCCCTTCTTCATGCGTATGGCAAACGCATGACTCCATCAAACAAGCGCTCTTTCTGACCGTCATCAGCACGCCCCGGTCGCCGCCCCGCACTTGCCGTTCATGGCCCGCACCATCTCCATGCCGACCCGCTCGGCGGCCGCCTCGATGTCGCGGTCGGCCAGATGGGCATAGCGCAATGTCATACTCACATTGCTGTGCCCGAGCAGGCGGGAGACCACTGGCACCGGCACGCCGTTCATCACGGCATGGCTCGCCATCGTATGACGAAGGTCATGAAGGCGGACGTCTTCGATGCCGGCTTCGCGGCGCACGCGATACCAGAACGGCAGGTGGGGGCCGCGCGGGCGGGCGGGGTCGAACGGAGAGGGAAACACGAAAGGACTCCCGCCTCGCGGCTGCCGGTCGAGAATGGCGCGGGCCCGGCTGCCGAGCGGAACCGTTCTCGGACCCGTCTTGCTGTCGCCAAGGGCCAGCATGCCGTCGTGAACCTCGGACCAGCGCAGGCCCGTGATCTCGCCCCTGCGGCAACCGGTGAGAAGCAGAAGCCGGACGATGTCGGCCTGCTCCTGGCTGCCTTTCCGGGTCTGCGCGTCCAGAACGGCATGCAGCCGGGCGATCTCCTCACGGGACAGGAAGCGCGTGAGCGCCGGGCGGCGGTTTCGCCTCACGCCCCTGGCCGGATTGGTTTCAACATGACCGCAGGCGGCGGCGAAGTTCATGATTTGCCGCAGCATGTCGATGGCGCGGTTAGCGCCGCCCGGCGCTGTCCGGCTGTACCGGTCGAACCATTTCCTGACATGCGCCGGGGTAATGCGGTCGAGCGGCTTCGCCCCGAAGGCGGGAAGAAGCTGCCGTCGCAGAAGCACGGTTGCAGTGTCCTGCCCCGATGGCTTGTAGCGGTCGAAGTGGGCCTGTTTCCACGGGCCTGCGACGAAATCCCGGAACAACGGTACCGCACCCGTCTTCCCGGCTGTCTTCTCGGGCTCCGGGTCGGCCTGCCGCCTGAAAGCTTCCCGGCGGGCCTCGGCGGCGCTCTTCGTCGAGACCGGCCCGAGCGAGACCCGCTTCGTGCGCCCGCCGGCATCGAACAGCAGAACCCAGTTCCGCCCGCCGGTGGGCCGGACCCGGACCCCGAGACCGGCAACGCGGCTGTCCCAGACGGTATATTCCCGCTCGCGGGGACGAAGCCGGGCGATGGCGGCGTCGGTCAGCTTCATGCGTTCCTTGCCTGCCACCGTTCAACCTCCGAGCACCGCGCCGACCTTCTCGACGGCATCGTGCATCATGGCGTCGGCGGCATGCGTGTATTTCAGCGTCGTCTCCGCCCTGCGGTGGCCCAGCAGCCTGCCGATGACGAGGACGTTCTCGCCCCGCCTGAGCGCCAGGCTCGCATGCGCATGACGGAGGTCATGAAGGCGCAGATCGTCCAGTCCCGCTTCCGCCCTAACCCTGTTCCAGAAACAGAACAGCCAACTTTTGCAGCGCGGGCGGTCCCGGTTCGCCCCGGGAAAGATCCAGCGGTTCCGGCGGGTGAGGCCGTCGAGAATGTTCCGGGCGGGCTCCGAAAGCCACACGGTTCTCGGTCCCGTCTTGCCGTCGCGCAGGAACAGATGGCCTTCCCGGTAGTCCAACCATTGCAATGTGAGGAGCTCGCCCTTGCGGCAGCCGGTCAGGAGCAGAAGCCGGATGACCGCGACCTGCTGCGGTCGTTGCGCTTCATGTGCCTTGAGCCTCGCCGCCAGATGGCGGATTTCCTCGTCCGAGAGGAACCGGTCGCGGCCCTTGCGGCGGTAGCGCCTGATCCCCCGGCAGGGGTTGGAGCCCTCGGGGCGCAGGCCCATCGTCTCCGCCTCCCTCATGATGACCGACAGCACCGGCATGGACCGGTCCGCCGCCACAGGCGTCGCGCGAAGCGAGGCGAACCAGTTCCTCACCTCCTGCCGGTCGATGTCCGCGATCTGACGCCCGGCGAAGTGCGGCAGGATCTGGCAGCGGAGATAGCTGCGGTTCACATTGAGCGTTCCGGCCTTCCAGAGCCGGGCATGGCGCTCGAACACGGTCCCGGCGACCGCTTCGAAAAGCGTCTCTTCGGGACGGTGCGGAGCTTCCTCGCCCCGACGGATTGCGGCAAGCGCCTCGACGGCCGAAGCCCGCGCCTCGTCGATGTTCATGGTTCCGGCATCGCCGACGATCTTCCAGATGCGCTCGCCGCGATGCTGGCATTGGACGAAGAACCGCTTCCTGCCGGTGGGCAGCACCCTGACGCCGAAGCCCCTGAGTTTGGCGTCCCGGACATCGTAGGATGACTTGCGGGGCCTGAGCCGCTCGATGCTGGCAACAGTAAGGGTCGTTCTGGGCATGTCGTTCTCCCGGTTCCGGTTGCAGCCAGGGAGCCGGGAGTTGCAGGCCGGTTCCCCAGTTGCACTTTTTCGAGAGAAAAAACGACGCTATGTCAGATAGTTAGCACCTTCAGGTGCGTGCTCGGTGTAGGCCACGCCGTGTTCGAAGTCCGGATGCGGCTTGCGGATCACCATGTTCCCGAGCGTGTTGTGGACATAACCCCGCCTCGCGACCATATGCGCGTAGCGCACGAAGGTGGCGCCGGTCTCTGCGTCGAATTCGACCCGGTTGCCCATCCTGCCTCTCCTTCCTGCCGATAGTCCCGAAAGCCCGACCCGTCCGCCAGCGTTCAATGTCCCATGAATTTCAAGGGATTGAGAGAAGCGTCCTTTTCCTCTGCCCCGGTTCGTTCTTCGTTGAATTCCGAAATCGAGTCGATGAAGACCTGGTCGTCATCGGCATGGGCGCTGGCAGCAACGGCGCGGGACTGCTTGCGCGCTTCCTCCGCGGCAGCAAGGGCGCGCCGACGGACTTCTTCTACTGTTGTCTTCCGGGAAGACGCCATAAACGCACTCTCTCCAAGAACGACACAAGACTTGGCGCGAGGAATGAGCCGGGGCAAGCCTGCACGCCTTCATGCCATGCGGATCGTCCAGAAGAGGGCGTCGCCCTCCGGCTCGGCTTCGACCTCCATGAATTGCCGGTGCGAGGCGACAGCGCCGCGCCAGAGCTCGATCCAGCAGGCGAGCAGGGTCCCGCGCCCGGAGCCGTCGATATCGCGCACGATCCTGAGCCCGGTGTGACGCAGGGAAACGGCGCCGCCCCCGGCGTCCTCGACCTCCGCGTCGTCGCCCATGCCCCGGAACATGGCGGCGAGGAAGTCCGCCGCCTCCCTTGGCCCGCCGTCCATGCCGCCCACCGCCTCGGCCATTTGGCGATAGTGTTGCAGGCCGGTCAGCCGGGCG
>JAJECZ010000357.1 GCA_022821735.1 Alphaproteobacteria bacterium
ACTGGCTGGTGACGATCACCGAGCGCCGGCCGATGCGGTCGTCGAGGATTTCGAGGAGGTCGCGGGCGCGCACTGCATCGATTGGCGCCAAGC
This sequence comes from Alphaproteobacteria bacterium, assembly GCA_022821735.1. Taxonomy (GTDB): domain Bacteria; phylum Pseudomonadota; class Alphaproteobacteria; order Bin95; family Bin95; genus Bin95. The sequence continues at coordinate 94 of JAJECZ010000357.1, forward strand.
CCCAGTCGTCGAGGATCAGCACCTCGATGCGGGCGAGATCGCGGTAGAGCTTCGGGATGGTGCCCTCGCCATGTGCGATGCGCAGCTCGGTGAGGAGCCGGGGCACGCGCTGGTACTGGGCGATGTGACCCTCGAGGCACGCCTTGTGGCCGAGGGCGCAGGAGATCCAACTCTTGCCCGTGCCGCACGGACCGGTGACCAGGATGTTGGCGCCGTTGCGGACCCAGGCGCAGTCCGCGAGGCCGAGCACGAGGCTGCGGTCGAGGCCGCGCGGGCGGCTCAGGTTGATATCCTCGAAGCAGGCGTCCTGATGGCGCAGCTGCGCCCTCTTGAGGCGCCGCTGCAGGGCCCTGGAGCGGCGCTCGGCGATCTCGCGGTCGATCAGCAGCGCGAGGCGGTCCTCGAAGGGCATGTCGTCGAGGTCGTTGCGCGCCACCTGTTCGAGGAAGGCGGCGTGCATGCCTGGCAGGCGCAATGAGGCGATGCGCTCGGCCAGTGGGTGGGAGACGAGGTTTTCGGTCATCGGTAGGCCTCCGGTCCTCTGATGTTGGAATGATCGATGGGCATGGTCTCGGGTTCCTGCTCGGCTGCGGCGCGGTCGGCGCCGGTGCGCAGGATGTTGTCGAGCCCGCGGTAGGTCCGCGTGCCGAGTTCGAGCGCGTATCCGCAGGCGGCGTCGAAGCGCTCCGGCTCATGGCTCTTGGCCAGCCGGAGGACGCCGTAGCAGGAGCGGAAGCCGAACTCCGGATTGTTCTGCCGCTCCATGAGCGCGACGACGAAGGCGTGGACATGGGGACCGATATCGCGCGCGCTGTCCTCCAGCCGGGCGCGGGTCTCCTCGATGCCGGCGCGCTGGTGGGCCTCCGGCTTGTGCTCCTTGATGGTGGTGGGGCGGCCCCTGGCGTTGCTGCGGACATGGCTGGCGACGTGCCGGCCCCGCAAGAAGACGTCGATCAGATTGCCGCGCAGGCGGACGTCGACCTCCTTGCCGATGAGCTCGTGGGGCACCGAGTAGAAGTGGTAATCGATTGCGATGTGATAATCGCGGTGGACCGTGTTCTTGCGCCACTCCGTGCGCTGCCAGCGCCGCGCCGGCAGGGCCTTCATGTGGGGGAGGTCGACGCTCTCGAAGCGGCCGTAGCGGTTCTCGCCGGTGCCGTCGGCATAGGAGCGGCTGTTGATCTTCCTGACCTGGGCGGCGATCGCCCAGTTCACCGAGGGCAGGTCATGAAAGACGCGCTTGCGCAGGGGCGCGAGAATCCAGCGCTCCGCATTCAGCACGCCATTCTCGACCAGGGCCTTGTCGCGGGGCTTTCGGACGCGCGCCGGGAAGCCCTCGACGTCATAGTGATCGAGCAGATCGGCGTAGGTCTCGTTGAGGACCGGCTCGTAGCGCGAGGGCTTGATCACCGCCGGCTTGATGTTGTCGGGCACGACCACCTGCGGCACGCAGCCCATGTCCTCGAAGCAGCGCACGTGCGAGGCGCACCAGTCGTCGATCTTCTGGGTCAGCGTCGCCTCGGCGTAAAGCCGCCCCGAGACCCCCATCGAGGCCACGAACACCTGTGCCTGGTGCTCGGACCCGTCGATCATGACCGCGATCGTCATGCCCGCGTAGTCGACGAACAGCCGCTCGCCGGGACGGCGGTTCTGGCGCATCGTGGCGTCCCGGCGCGGCCGCCATGCCCGGAAGCGGCGGCACCAGGTCGGATAGCTCATGCCGTCGGGATGCGTCTCGCGCCATTCCTGCCACAGCAGCATCAGCGTCACGCCGCGACCGGACAGATCCTTCTCGACCTGCGCCCAATCCACCTCCGGCCAATCCGACGCCCGGGGTGTGCGATACAGCCTTGCCTCCAGAACCTCGTCATCCATGTCGCGGGCCTGCGGCCAGGTCAGCCCGGACGCCGCGAACCGCTCCAGCGTCTGCGACACCGAGCGCCGCGCCAGACCGCAGTGCGTCGCAATCGCCCGCGCGCTGCGGCCTTCCTCGAAATGAAACTCAAGAACCTTCTTGATCTTTCTCATCGGCAGCCTTTCCTGAGCCATCACGTTCCCCTCGGACAAATCGCCAAAACCGAGGGGTAGGACGGCACCCTGAGTCGCTCCAAAGCCGCCGCCCCAGGGGGTGGCTACCATGGTGAGAATCAGTGGCTACCTTGTGAGATTCAGTGGCTACCTTGAGTGAGAATCGGTGGCTACCTTCGTGAGATTAGGCAGCCACGGCGCGGCCCCGTTCCCTACCGTTCCGGTCCGTCTTTGCGGCACCCTTCCCCGGCCGGGCCCCGAACGGCGCCGGTCCCGGTCCCGGTGGGCAGGATGTCGGCCTCGATGCTGCCGCCGACCCTGGCCGCCGACGTCTTCTCCGTATCCCGCGCCAGATGGGCGTAGCGCGCCGTGCTCCCGACGTCCGCGTGCCCGAGCAGGCTGCCGATCATCGTCAGGCTCTCGCCCAGCGCCAGCGCGCGAGACGCGAAGCTGTGGCGGAGGTCGTGGATGCGCACGTCCTCGAGCCCGGCCCGCCCGCGGATGCGCTGCCAGTGGGTGG
>JAJECZ010000329.1 GCA_022821735.1 Alphaproteobacteria bacterium
TGCCCGGCTCCTTCGATCAGCCAGGTGCCGGCCCAGCGGGCCGCGCGTTCCTCCATCGCCTCGAGCGCGCCGGGGTTCTGGTAAACGCCCCAGTCGGCCGCGCCTGAAATGAAGCAGGCGGGAACCTCGAAACGGCGCCCGAAGAAGAGCTCATGCTCGCGGTCGAACCGCCCGCTCGTCCGGCAGCGGTACCAGTTCAGCCCGCCCTGGAAGCCGGTGCGTTCGTATTCCCGCGCATACACCGCGAGCTCCGCATCGGGAAGCCAGCCGCAGGCGGCGATTTCCTCCGTGCCCGGCATTTCCACCGCCACCGTCTCCGCCATCGTCCGGTCGAGGTCCATGATGTAATAGGTCGGCATCCGGGCGAGGTCCTCCGCGGTCCACCCCGCCAGCCGGAAGGGGCGGTTCCCGGCCCAGTCGGCGCTCTTGTGGTGGAAATAGGCGCGCAGGAAATCGTGGACCCCCTGGGGGCAGTCCTGCATGTCGGCATTCGCCGGCCGGGTCGAGTAGTACCAGTGGTAGTGCTTGCGCGGCCGGTCCAGCGCCGCCAGACCGTCATGGATGGACCGCGCCGGCGGCGGTTGCGGCGAAATGTCCGGCGGCCCCGGAAACGGCGCGCTCATCAGCGCCAGCCTGCGGAAGATGTCGGGCCGGATCAGCGCCGCCCATGCCGCGACCGACGCGCCGTAGTCGTGGCCGGCCAGCAGCGCCGCCTCCCGGTGGCCGATCGCGTCCAGCAGGCCCATGACATCGCGCACGAGGTTGAAGAGCCGGTAGGGCGCGAGGTCGGCGTCATAGTCCGCATCCCAGCCGGTCGTGCGCCCGAAGCCGCGCTGGTCCGGCGCGACGACATGGTAGCCTGCCTCCGCGAGCGTCGGCATGACGCGCCGCCAGCTATAGGCTAGCTCCGGGAAGCCGTGCAGCAGCAGGGCGCAGGGCCGTCCGGGCTCCTCGAAACCGGCTTCGAGGAAGTGCATGTCGAGCCCGTTGCCGTTCGCCGCCATGCGCGAGCGAATGCCGGCCGGCAGGGGAACCCGCCCGTAAGCGGTGTCGCGATCTTCCAGCATCCGGGCATCCTAGCCCGGTTGACGCCTCTCGCGCTGCCCTGTTCCCGGCCTTGCCAGCACGCAGGCCGTGGCGCACACTTTCCGCCGACGTCCATCCGACGGGAAATGCCGATGACCGCCTATCTGATCGTCCGTGCCGAGGTGCCCGAGAGCGACCGGGACGCTTTCGACCGCTGGTATGCCGAGGAACACCTGCCGGATGCGAAGGCCGCGTTCAGCGTGGAGAAGGCGTTTCGCGGCTGGGGCGATGACGGCGCGCATGTCGCCTTCTACCAATTCACCGATCTCGCGGCCGCCAGGAAGGCCACGGGCTCGAAAGCGATCGCGGCGCTCATTGCGGAATTCGACCGGGTCTGGCAGGACCGCGTCACCCGCACGCGCCGTGTCGTCGATGTCGCGCAAGTGCTGGACTGAGCGGCCGAACGGGAGGAATTCGACATGGCCTATCGGCATATAGACGTAAGGACGCTCACACCCGCGGTCGGGGCCGAGATTCGCGGCGTGGACCTTCGCGAGCCGCTGCCGGACGAGGTGTTCGGGGAAGTGCGGTCCGCGTTCCTTCGCCACCAGGTGGTGTTCTTCAAGGAGCAGGAGGCGCTCACGCCCGACCAGCAGGTCGCCTTCGCCCGCCGTTTCGGGGGCCTCCACCTGCACCCGGCCGCGCCGCATCTGGAGGGACGTCCGGAGATCTTCGTGATCCATACCCACAAGGATTCGAAGATCGCGAACGGCAATGGCTGGCACACCGACGTCTCGTGCGACGACGAGCCGCCGCTCGGGACCATGCTGCAACTGCACAAGCTGCCGGGCCAGGGCGGCGACACGCTGTTCGCCAGCATGTATGCGGCCTGGGACGCATTGTCGGCGCCCATGCAGGCCTTCCTGGAGACCCTGACCGCCCGGCACGAGTCCGAGCACATCTACCGGGGCCGCTATTCGGACCGGAATGTGGACGACACCGGGAAGGTCTATCCGGAAACCAGCCATCCGGTCTGCCGCACCCACCCGGAGACCGGCCGGCGCGCGCTCTATGTCAACCGCGCCTTCACCACCCGCATCGAGGGCCTGGGCGTGGCGGAGAGCAAGGCGCTGCTGAACTTCCTGTTCGAGCATGTCGAGCAGGAGCGCTTCCAGGTCCGCTTCAAGTGGGAGGTCAACGACATGGCCTTCTGGGACAATCGCTGCCTGCAGCACCATGCCATGTGGGATTACTGGCCGGAGGAGCGCAAGGGCCACCGGGTGACGATACAGGGCGACCGCCCGTATCTCGTTCCGCTTGAGGCCGCGGCGGCAGCGGCGGAGTAAGGCCGGACTAGCGGGCACGCGACCGGTCCGGGCGCGACCGTCCGTCGATTTCCCGCCGTCTGTTGGTAATTCGCTCGCTCCCGGTGAGCGAATCCGGTTAGGTCCCGACTCACCGACGGTGAGGGAGCACCGATCCGATGCCTCATGCCGACTTCGTGCATCTGCGGGTGCATTCCGCCTACTCGCTCTCGGAAGGAGCGGTCCGGATCGAGGACCTCGTCTCCCTCTGCAAGCAGGCCCGGATGCCGGCAGTGGCGGTCACGGACAGCGGCAATCTCTTCGGCGCGATGGAGTTTGCCGTCTACGCCTCCCGCGCCGGAATCCAACCCATCATCGGCACGCTGCTGACCGTCGGCGATGCGCCCCGCCAGCGCGGGCGCCATGAGGGCGACCTCGCGCCGCTGCTGCTACTGGCGCAGAACGAGACCGGCTACCGCAACCTGCTTGAACTCGTCAGCGCTTCCTTTCTGGAGATGTCGGGGACGGAAGCGCCGCACGTGGAGTGGAACCGTCTCGACGGCCGCACGGACGGGCTGATTGCGCTGAGCGGCGGTCCGGGGGGGCCGGTCGGGCGCGCCCTGTCGGAAGGTCGAACCGACGCCGCCCGCCAGGTGCTGGGCCGTCTGAAGGAATTCTTCCCGGGCCGCCTTTATGTGGAGCTGATGCGGCACAGCGACGGCGGACGCCCGGCGGAAGAAGAGGCATCCATCGAACTCGCCTATGAGCTGGACCTGCCCCTGGTCGCGACCAATGACGTCCATTTCGGCGCCGAGGGCGATTACGAAGCCCATGACGCGCTGCTTTGCATCGCCTCGTCGCGGCGGGTCGAGGAGGAAGACCGCCCGCGCCTTACGCCGGACCACCGTTTCAAGACGGCCGAAGAGATGCGCGCCCTCTTCGCCGACATGCCCGAAGCGGCGGACAACACGCTGGTGATCGCGCAGCGTTGCGCATTCATGCCGACCGAGTCGGCGCCGATCCTGCCCGCCTTCGATGCCGGCGTGGACGAAGCGCAGGAGCTGCGCCGCCTGGCCCGCGACGGCCTGGAAGTCAGGCTCGCCGAGCATGTCTTCCCGCGCGGCGCCGGCGAGGAAGACGCGAAAACCTACCGCGACCGGCTGGAATACGAGCTCGACGTCATCGTCGACATGAACTTTCCGGGCTACTTCCTCATCGTCTCCGAATTCATCCGCTGGGCCAGGGAAAAGGGTATTCCGGTCGGCCCCGGGCGAGGCTCGGGGGCCGGGTCGGTCGTCGCCTGGGCCCTGCAGATCACGGACCTCGATCCGCTGCGCTGGGGCCTCCTGTTCGAGCGCTTCCTCAATCCCGAGCGCGTCTCGATGCCGGACTTCGACATCGACTTCTGCCAGGACCGGCGGGACGAGGTCATCGCCCATGTGCAGCAGCGCTACGGGCATGACCGGGTGGCGCAGATCATCACGTTCGGCAAGCTGCAGGCCCGCGCGGCGCTGCGCGATGTCGGCCGGGTGCTCGGCATGCCGTTCGGCCAGGTGGACCGGATCAGCAAGCTGGTGCCGCACAACCCGGCGAACCCGCCCAGGCTCGAAGACGCGGTTGCGGGCGAGCCGGCCCTGCTTTCCATGCGCGACGAAGACGAGACCGTCGGGCAACTCATCCATCTGGCGCTGAAGCTCGAAGGGCTCTACCGCCACGCTTCAACCCACGCCGCGGGCATCGTGATCGCCGACCGGCCGCTGCAGCAGATCGCACCGCTCTACCGCGACCGCGGCTCATCCGACATTCCTGCGGTGCAATTCAGCATGAAATGGGCCGAAGCCGCCGGCCTGGTAAAATTCGATTTCCTCGGCCTCAAGACGCTGACCGTTCTCGAAGATACCCGAAAAATGCTTGCCGAAAAAGGCGTCGAGATCGACCTTTTGCAATTACCGCTCGACGACGAAAAGACCTTCGAAATGCTGTCGCGCGGAGACACAGTCGGCGTGTTCCAGATGGAAGGCTCCGGAATGCGCGACATGCTGAAGAAGCTGAAGCCCAGCCGGTTCGAAGACCTGATTGCCGTGGTTGCGCTTTACCGTCCGGGCCCGATGGAGAACATTCCGTCCTATATCAAGAGGAAGCATGGAAGGGAAGAAATAAGCTACATGTATGAGAGCCTCGAGCCCATTCTCGAGGAAACATATGGAATTATAATTTACCAGGAACAGGTCATGCAAATTGCGCAGGTCCTGTCCGGCTACACGCTCGGCGCTGCGGACCTGTTACGGCGGGCCATGGGCAAGAAAATCCAGTCCGAGATGGATGCGCAAAGACAGACCTTTATCGACGGCGCGGTTGCGAGAGGCGTCGATGCCAAACTGGCGGAAAAGATCTTCAATCTCGTGGACAAGTTCGCCGGCTACGGTTTCAACAAGTCGCATGCTGCGGCTTACGCGCTTATCGCCTACCAGACGGCGTGGCTGAAGGCGAATTACCCGGTCGAGTTCATGGCCGCCTCCATGACGCACGAGCTCGGCAACACCGACAAGCTGGCCCCCCTGCTTCGCGAACTGGACAGGATGGACATCACCCTGCTGCCGCCCGACGTGCAGCGGTCCGGCGCCCTTTTCCAGGCGGAGGAGACGCCGGAAGGGACGCCCGCCATCCGCTATGCGCTGGCTGCGGTCAAATCCGTCGGCAGGGCCGCCATGGAGGCGGTGGAAAGGGAACGCCGCGCCGGCGGCCCCTTCAGGAACCCGTTCGACTTCGCCGGCAGGCTGGGCCCCAGGGCCCTGAACTCGCGGCTTCTCGAGAAGCTGGCGGAGGCTGGCGCTTTCGACTCGCTCGAGGAGAACCGGGCGCGGGTGTTCGCCGGCGCGGAGATGCTGTTGCGCCATGCAGCCGTCGAGGAAGAGGAACGGACGACCAACCAGACCAACCTGTTCGGAGCGGCCGAAGACCTGGTGCCCGACCCCGAGCTGCCGAATGCCCAGAGCTGGGGTCCGATGGAACGCCTTCAGCACGAGTTCGACGCCACGGGCTTCTACCTGTCCGCGCACCCGCTGGATGAATATCAGCGCTATTTCCAGCGGCTCAGGATCGAACCGATCCGCTCATTGCCGGACATCGTGAGGCGCGGACGGAGCGCGGTGACGGTCGCAGGGACCGTGTTGTCGAAGCAGGAGCGCACTTCGAGGCGCGGCAACCGTTTCGCCTTCGTCGCCGTCTCCGACAGTTCCGGGCAGTCGGAGATCACGGTTTTTTCCGAAGTGCTGGCGTCGGCGAGAACGCTGCTGGACACCGGAAAACCGCTGCTGTTCACCTGCGAGGCCGCCATGGACGGCGAGGACGTGCGCCTGACCGCCAGGACCGTGGAACCGCTGGATGCCGCGGTCGGCAAGACCGGGAGCGGCCTCAACATATTCATCGACGATCGCGAGGCGTTGCCCCGCATCCGGAGCGTGTTGCAGCGGGAACCATCGGGGCGCGGCGAAATCCGGATACTGTTCGACATGGACAGGTCGCACGAAGTGCAGATGACGCTGGGCAGCCGTTTCGCCGTAACGCCGGGCATGCTGACGGAGCTCAAGGCGATGCGCGACATCGTGGACGTCCAGGAAATCTAGCGCGCTCCGTCCGCCCGCTATTCCCGCCGCCCGCGGGGACTGGCGGGGCGGGCGCCCGCTGTCTATATTGCCCTGTACAGGGTGGAGGAGGGCTTTATACGATGGACGGCGGCCCCTGGGGTGGCGCGGCGCCGATTATCGACCCGTTCGGGCGCGCGATCACCTATCTGCG
>JAJECZ010000265.1 GCA_022821735.1 Alphaproteobacteria bacterium
CGCCAGCCGGCGATGGTGCCCACGCCGACGCGGAACAGCCGGGCCGCCTCCGCCCGGGTCATCCCCTCCGCCAGCGCCGCCATCACCCGCACCCTGAGTTCCACGGGAAGCGCCTTGCCCATATCCGTCCTGCCCTCCTCGTCCGGTGGCGGGAAGTGATATAGAACAAATTTGGAACAATATGAAGACGCAGTTCTTCCCGCCATACCCTCTTCCGCAGGAACCGCCGCCCCCTTCGGCAAGCCCAAGGCAGGACCCTCGTCGTCACCCCGGCCTCCGATCCGTGAATCCAGTAGACGTATCGGCGGGGCGCACGGCCCGGTCAGGGCCAGAGGGCGCCGAGGGGGAAGGCCACTGCCTCGAAGGGCGGAAGGGACACCGGCTCGTCCTCCTGCACCGCGCCCGCGGACGTCCACCCGCCGTCTCCGAGCGCGAACGCCTCCAGGGTCCGGGCGGACGGATCGGCGAGCCAGAGATGGCCGACGCCCTCCCGCGCATAGGCCGGGCGCTTCCCTTCGAGGTCCAGTTCCCGCGTCGAGGGGGAGAGGATTTCACAGACCCAGTCCGGCGCCAGGGTGAAATAGGCCTCGTCGGGTGGCTCCGGCAGACGCTCCCGGCGCCAGCCGCCGAGGTCCGGCACAAGAACATCTTCGCCGAAATGAAGTTCCGGTTCATCGACGATCCACTAGCCGCCCGGTCCTCCCTGGCCCCACTGGAAAGGGGTGCCGATGGCCATGCCGAGCGAGGACCCGGCGATGGCATGGCGAATGGCCGGCCTCGGATGGGTGTGCAGCGCGCCCCGGACGATCTCCGCCACCAAATGCGGCGGGGCATCGAGCACATCCCGATATGTGGCCTTGCGGGCCGGAGTCCGCTGCCGCAAGGCTGCCTTCGCGTTCATGCCGTCCGCTCCGCTCCCCGGCACCGCCCCACACTACGCCCGCGCGGCCGGGCTGTCACGGCGACGGAGCGACAGATATGCGAATCCGGCGACCCCTCGTCCTGACTAGCGGCGAAGCCGCGTATCGAGAGCCTGTCCTGAGCCTGTCGAAGGGGACGGCGTTTCCATCGGCAAGCCGGGAACTGTCCTTCGATACGCGCCCGCAGAACGGGTGCTACTCAGGATGAGGGACGGAGGTGGCAGAAGGAAAGGACGCGGGTGCGGTGCTCGCTTGCCTGTATGCGCTCGAACAGGGTTTCCCGGAGCGCGGCCGGCTCTGCGTTAGGTCGCCGGCGCGTCCCCGTCCATCACACCGGCGGCCGGTCTTGCCGTGGGCGCCCGCTCACACCACCGAGTCGAGCCACTGCTTCAGTGCGCTCTTGGGCATGGCGCCGACGCGCTGCGCGACCATCTCGCCGTCGCGGAAGACCATGAGGGTCGGGATGCCGCGCACGCCGAGTTCGCCGGGGGTCTTCGGGTTGTCGTCGATATCGAGTTTCACGACGTCGAGGCGCTCTTCCATCTCCGCCGCGATGTCTTCCAGGAAGGGCGCGATCTGCTTGCAGGGGCCGCACCATTCGGCCCAGAAATCGACCACGACGGGCTTGGCCGCCTGCTTTACGTCCTCGTCGAAACTCGCATCCGTGGTGTGCCGTGTGGCCATGCCCGTTCCTCCCCGTGGAACCCGTCCGGTTTTCGCTTCCAAGTGGCGGGAAAGCGGGGAGGCGTCAAGGCATATATGGCGCAAGGCTGCTTTCGGGAACCGGCATCAGCGAGGGCGCCCCGGTCCACAGCAGCGCCGCGCGCACCGGGACGCCGGGGCGCAACTGCCCGAGCAGCGCCGCGTAGCGCGCCAATTGCCGCAGATAGCCGAGCGGAACCTGCGCGAGGCCGGCCGGCGCGCGCCCGCTCTTGAAGTCGACGACCAGCGTTTCGTCGTCCAGCAGCGCCAGCCGGTCGATTCGCGCGCTCACGGTCTCGCCGCCGATGCGCCCCACCAGCGGCGCCTCCGCCCGGCTGCCGGGGCCGAACACGGCACCGAAGGCGGGGTCGTCGAGCACCGCCAGCGCCTCCCTCGCCGTCGCCTCGGCGTCCCCCGCCAGCGCCGGGTCGGCCTCCAGGAAGCGGCGCGCGGCCTCGAACCGCCGTTCGGGCGCGACCTCCGGCAGCAGCTCCAGCAGCTTGTGGACCGCAAGGCCGCGCCGGAACCGCCCGCCCGGCCCGCCGCCGAGGGGAGAGGCGGCCGCGAACGCTTCCCCGCCGTCGCCGTCGGGCGGGGCCGCGGCCGGGACCGGCGGTGCGGGCTGTCGGGCCCAGCCGGGCAGGGGAGGGAGGGCTTCGCGGTCTTCGGCCAGCCTCTCTGCTTCCGCGTCCGCCGCGCGCCGCTCCATGACCAGAAGGGGCTCGGCGAAATCGGGGTCCTCTTCCGGCGTCATGCGGTCCCGCAGCCCGTCCGACACCGCATTGTACCAGCAGTCCTCGTGCAGCTCCCTGCCGCTGTTGTTCCACCCGCAGACCACCAGGCGGTCGGCGGCGCGGGTCATGGCGACATAGAGCAGGCGGCGGTGTTCCGCCTCGTCTTCCCGGTCGGCCCGGTCCAGCAATTCCCCGGAATAGGGGTCGATCCGGTCCCTGTTCGTGGAGGGCGGCCAGAGCAGCACCCCGCCGTCACGGTAGAGGGTCTGGCGGCGGCTCGGATGGGCCGGGGCGGCGGCCGTGTCCGGCAGGATGACGACCGGGGCCTCCAGCCCCTTGGCGCCGTGGACGGTGCTCACCCGCACCTCGTCGCGGCCGTGCCGGTCGAGCTGCCGTTTCACCTCCGCCTCGCCGCTGCGCAGCCATTGCAGGAAGCCCTGGAGGCCCGGCGGGTGGCGGCGCTCATAGTCGAGCGCGGCGTTCAGGAACTCGTCTATCGGGTCGTTCGCCTCCTCGCCGAGCCGGGCCGCGATCTTCCGGCGCAGGCCGCCTTCCGCCAGCAGGTCCGCGAAGAAGGCATGGACGCCGACATAGTCGGCCTTGCCGAGCAGCGCGCCGAGCGCCTCGAAGCAGGGGCCGAAGCGCTCCGTGCCCCGGCGCTTGCGGAGCGCGGCCCAGAGTATGCCCTTGCGCCCGCGGGCAAGCTCGAACAGCGCCTCGTCGTCGAAGCCGAACAGCGGCCCCTTCAGCACGGTGGCGAGCGTCAGGTCGTCTTCCGGCAGCAGCACGAAATCGCCGATGGCGGCGAGGTCCATCGCGGCAAGCTCGCCGGTCAGCGTCATGCGGTCGATGCCGGCGACCGGGACCTCCAGCTGCTTCAGCGTCGCGATGACGCGCGGAATGAAAGCCCGGCCCGACCGGCGCGGCAGCAGGATCATGATGTCGCCGGGCCGCATGCGCCGGCCGCCGGGCGCAACCGGTTCGCCCCGGTCGAGCCATGTCCGGATGCGCCGGGCGATCCGGTCGGCCAGCGCGGTTTCCGCCGCGTCCTCGCGGAGATAGGCCGCGGGCGGCTCGAACGGGTCTCCCGGCTCGCGTCTTTCCCCCGTTTCGAGCGGCCAGACCTCGACACGCCCGCCGGCGCCGCTGCGGCTCGGCTTGTGGACGGGCGCCGGGCCTTCCAGGCCGAGGCCGTGCTCGCCGGCGAACACCGCATCCACGGCCTCCAGAAGCACGGGCGCGGCGCGGAAGGAGACTTCCAGCGGCACGTCCTCCCAGCGCTGTCCGGCGTCCTGCGCGCGCTTGCCGAGTTTGCGGCGCATCTCGTCGAAGCGGGCCGGCTCCGCGCCCTGGAAGCGGTAGATCGACTGCTTGGGGTCGCCGACGGCGAAGAGCGTGCGCGGGCCTTCGCCTGCCCCTTCCCCGGCGAAGAACTCCTGCGTCAGCGCCTCCACGACGTCCCATTGCTCGGGGCTGGTATCCTGTGCCTCGTCGATCAGCACATGGTCGATGCCCCGGTCGAGCTTGTAGTGGACCCAGGCGGCGGGCGCGTGCCGAAGCAGGTCGCGCGCGCGCTCGATCAGGTCGTCATAGTCGAGCAGCCCGGCCCGGCCCTTGGACCTGCGATATTCGCGGTCCACTGCCTCGCCCAGCGCCAGCGCCGCCTCGGACGCGGCCAGGGTCGCCTCGATCCGGCGGCGCGTGCGCAGCCGCTCGATCCGCTCGCGCTCGTCGGCCAGCAGGCCCGGCAGGCGTTCGCGGCCGGGGAGGTTCTTCGTGCCGAATTCCTCGCGTTCCTCGCCGTTCGACTTGAAGAA
>JAJECZ010000370.1 GCA_022821735.1 Alphaproteobacteria bacterium
TTCAGCACGCCCTGGAAGCTCCCCATCGGCGTGCGCGCCATGCCCACAATGACGACCGGATCCGCGTTCATCGCTCACTCCTTTGTTGCAGTGCAGCATAAATCATAGCGCGTCCGCCGCGCTTGTCCACCCCCGCAGACCAACAATCGAAACCGAAACGGTCAACTCATCGGCACATAAACCGGTCGGTCCAAATGTTCTCGACACACCTCCCATAAAGGAGCGATCGGCGACGGTTGACATAGTCGTCGCGGCGTTAACGCGGCTATGTCGCGCTTGCATCGATGATTTTCAGAACGCAGACTGACTCCGCCATCAACAACGAGGCATCCCGCTCCGTCGGGTCGCCCGCTGAATAGAACAGCCGAACCCGGCCCGGGGTAGCTCCCTGCGCCTGGCGAATAGGTGGGGTCTCTCACGATAGCCTCGTGTGTTGATGGCAACGGCCCGGCACCAGCGACGGGCCTTGCGAGGGTCCGCCGTGCTGCCCGTCTATGTCATCAATCTCGACCGTCGTCCGGACCGGTGGGCGGTCATGTCCGCGCAACTCGCCCGCCTCGGCATCGAGGCAACGCGCATCCCGGCGGTCGATGCCCGACTGCTGGCCGCACAGGAAGAATGGGAGCAAACGACGAACGGCAACCCGCCCTTCTGGCGCATTAATCTCGGCGCGGCGGCCGGAATGCTGAGCACGAGCAAAGCGATGATCGAACTTCTCGGTTCGGATGCCCCGGCAGCCCTCATCCTCGAAGACGACGCCGAACTGGCGACCGACACGCCGACGCTGTTGGACGGGGTGGATTGGTGGCCCGCTGGCGTGCATATCGTCCGGCTGGAATCCGGCGGCGACAAAGCCCGGCCTCTGCGGAGACCTTCTGGGCGAACACCGACCGGGCGCATGTTGCTGCGGCTGGAGCGGTGGAACTCCGGCGCCGCCGCCTATCTGATCGACCGGCGCGGAGCCCGGATCGCCCTTTCGGCGTTCGCCGACCCGCATACCACGACCGACCATACGCTGTTCGATCTACGCTATTCGAAGACGGCAAGGAAATTCGGCACCGTGCAGATCGTTCCGGCGATGGCGCGACAACGTGTCGAAGACGGGACCGATCAGCAGCAATGGCGCGACAAGCGGGAAATGGAATTGCGGGGCTGGGCGCGGCAGCGATATCGGCTCAAACGAAATCTGGGATCCCTGCCTTACAAGACGCGGGTAATGGCGTTACGGGCATTCGGCCAAGTCAGGGATCGGCCCGTGCTATATCGCGAAACGCCCGACGGCTGAAAGTCGAAGTGCGACACCGCCCCCTTAAGGCTTGACCAATCGGTCGCAGGCCGCGCGGGGACCGGCTGCGGTCGCGCATCGGGGCTTGACATCATCCCTTTTTGTTCCATATATGTTTCAGTAACCGTCGACCGGACGTGAGGGGCCATGACCTGAGGCCTGGCGGGAACGGGCGCACGGCGCGCCGTTCCGCAGGAGTTTCCAACCCGCAATGCCGGCGGCCGGGGCCGGGCGGCAAGCGGGAGGGGTGCGGCCGCCGCGATGCAGGAAAGGGGCCGTATCTCATTCAACCTGACCCCCGGGCGGCGGCGGCGCGGCCAACAGCGGGAAGGCGGCAGCCGGCGGGGCGGTTCGTTCAACCTGGCCGGCCAAGGGCTCCGGCGCGGCATGCAGAGGAGGGGAAAGAGCGATGACGGACGAGCGGCCGAACGGGCCGGAAGACGGACTGCCGGGGCCGAGGCGGGGCCGGGCCGTGGACCCGGACCTGCGGGGACAGGCGGTCGCGGCCGTGGTGCGCGACGGCATGGGCATTCGCGCCGCGGCCCGGCATTTCGGGCTGGGCGAGAAGTCCGTCCAGCGCTGGGTGAAGCAGTTCCGCGAGCGCGGCCATGTGCGGCCCGGCAGGCAGGGCGGCAGCCGCTCGCGGATCGAGCCGGAGCGCGAGCGCATCCTCCGCATCCTGGCGGCGCGGCCGGAGCTCTCCATACGCGGGCTGCGCGACGCGCTCGCCGCCGAGGGGCTGGCGTTCAGCGCGGCCACGGTGCAGCGCTTCCTGAAACGCCACCGCCTGGAGCGCAAACACCGCCTCGCCCGCCGGCGCAGGCGGAGCCGGGGGTGACGGGAAGAGGGTCGGCGCACCGGCCTAGCGGGCCCGCCGGCTCCATTCCATCCAGGAGCCGTCATAGAGGCGCAGGCGTTCGACGGGATAGCCCATCAGGTAGAGCGCGAGCATCGGCGTGGCGGCGCGCACGCCGGAGTGGCAGTAGAAGATGTGGTCGCGGTCCGGCTCGAAGCCCGCCTTCCGGAGAACGGCGCCGATTTCGGCGGCGGTGCGGAACTCCGCGGGCCGGCCCGCGTCCGCCCGGCGAAAGGCGCGCCAGCCGATGAAGCGGGCTTCGCCGATGGGGCCGGTTCCCTTCCATTCCGGTATGTCGCGTGCATCCCAGAGATGTGTGCCCGCGTCCGGACGGGCCTTTGCGGCTTCGGCCATATCCGCCGTCCAGCCGGCGAGCGCGGGCGCGGCGGTGAAGGTCCCGGCCTTCGGCGCCGCCCGGCGGGAGCCGCGTTCGACGGGGTAGCCCGCCTCGTCCCAGGCCCGCCAGCCGCCGTCCAGCACCCTCACACCGGTCTTGCCGTAGAGCCGGAACAGCCACCAGAGGCGCGCGGCGTCGTAGCTGTTGTCATAGACGACTACGGAGGTCTCGTCGTCTATGCCGAGCCCGCGTGCGAATGCCTGGAAGCGGGTCCGATCCACCGCCATGCCGTCCCGGTCGGTATAGGCGCGGCGCGGAACGCGGCGTGCGCCCGGAATGTGCCCCAGCAGCCAGGGCACCCGGCCGACCGCCGCCAGCACGACGGGTTTCGGGCCGGGCCCGTCGAGCGCGGATTTCAGTCCGGCGGCGGAAATCAGGGCATCGCCGCGCGGGAAGCCCTTGTAGCTCTCCGCCTCCAGCGGTCCGGCCGCAAGCAGGAGGACAAGAGACAGGAGGGTGGTGCGGAACATCGCGGCTCCCCTTCCCGGCGCCGAACGAAGGCCCTTACAGGCCGCTGCCGAATATATCGTACAGCATGGCGGCGACTTCGCCTTCGAGCGGGAAGGAGAGCATGCCGAGCACGGAATAGCCGAGCAGCCAGGGCATGGCATAGAAGCGGAACAGGAAGAAGAACCAGGCGACGTAAAGCGGCACGACGGGGTCGATCAGGAAGCCCGGCGTGACCGGCTTGAAGACCCTGAGGATCGGGTCCGTCATCTTCACGAAGGCCTTCATGAAGAAGAAATCGGACGTGACCGGCAGAAAGATGTTCATGGCGGAGCGGCCGACCAGCGTCCACATCGCCACGCCCAGAATGTAGTCCAGAAGCACCACCCAACCGGGCAGCACATGCGCGAGGCTATCCATATTGCCTTGCTGAAAGAATGGCCGGCGCGGCTGGAGGCGGGGCCGAAGCCCCGCCTCCCGTAGCGCCTGACGGCCGGTCTGCCGTCAATGCGTTTCGGCCAGGATAGAATCGCCCGTCGGGATACGGGTTTCGTCCACCATGGCCTGCGTTTCCGCATCCGGCTCCGGCGTCATCAGCGACACGACCACCATCGCCACCAGCGAGACCGGCATGCCGATTATGCTGAACCGCAGATGGTCGAGGCTGAACCAGGTTTCGCCGCTGGTATAGGTCCACCACAGGTAGATGGAGCCCGCCAGGAAGCCGGCGATCATGCCTGCGATGGCGCCCTCCCGGTTGGCCCTCTTCCACCAGATGCCGAGCACAAGGGGGAAGAACAGCCCCGAGCCGGCGAAGCAGAACGCCCATGCCACCGCGCCCAGGATGCCGGTGAGCTTCAGCGAAGCCACCGCGGCAGCCAGCGCGCCGATGCCGACCAGCAGCACGCGGGCCACGATCAGGCGGCGGCGCGTATCGGCCTGCGGGTCGATGATCTTGTAGTAGAGATCGTGGCTGAGCGCATTGGCGATCGCCAGCAGCAGGCCGTCGGCGGTGGACATGGCCGCCGCCATGCCGCCTGCCGCGACCAGCCCGGAGATCACATAGGGCAGGCCGGCGATCTCGGGCGTGGCGAGCACGACGATGTCGGGCCGCATGAAGAACTCGTTGAGCTGCACGATGCCGTCGCCGCTCTGGTCCACGACCGACAGCATGCCGACAGCCGACCAGTTCTTCACCCACTCCAGCGCCATCACGTCTTCCACCGCCTTGCCGACCACCGCGGTCGCGAGGGTCGGGTCCAGCAGCTGCAGCTTCGTCAGCGTGGCGAGCGCCGGCGCCGAGAAATACAGCAGGAAGATGAAGAACAGCGACCAGCCGACCGACTTGCGCGCCTGACGCACGGACGGCGTCGTGAAATACCGCATCAGGATGTGCGGCAGCGACGCCGTGCCGGCCATCATGGCGAGCGCCAGCGTCACGAACTTCCAGCTGTCGAGCGAGGTCTGCGGGTCGAAATGCGCCGTCGTCAGCACTTTCAGCCCCGCCACGGCCTCGGCCGCCGGCTGCAGCCCGTACTCCGCCTCCAGTTGGGCGATCCGCTGCGCGGCTTCGCCGTAGCCGAAGTGCGGGATGATGCCGAAGCCCTGTTCGTTCGACATCCAGACCAGCGGCACCAGGTAGGCGATGATGAGCACGATGTACTGCGCCACCTGCGTCCAGGTCACGCCGCGCATGCCGCCCAGCATGGAGCAGAGCAGGATGCCCAGCAGGCCGAACCAGACGCCGACCTCAAACGGGATGGAGAGCGCGCGGGCCGCGATCGTACCGGTGGCGTTGATCTGCGCCGTCACATAGGTGAAGGACGCGACCACCAGGACGAAGACCGCGCAGAACCGCGCAAGGTTGCCGCCGTAGCGGGTGCCGATGAAGTCGGGCACCGTGTAGCAGCCGAACTTGCGCAGATAGGGCGCCATCAGCGCGTTCACCAGCACATAGCCGCCAGTCCAGCCGATGACGAAGCCGAGATACGGATAGCCGCCGAAATAGATGCCGCCGGCAAGCGCCACGAATGACGCGCCGGACATCCAGTCCGCCGCCGTCGCCATGCCGTTATAGAGCGACGGGACCTCCCGGCCCGCAACGTAGTAGGCGTCCACCTGCATGGTGCGCGACAGCCAGCCGATGGTGGCGTAGATCGCGAGTGTGAAGAGCAGGAACAGCACGCCGATGGTCCTGGCGCCGACGCCGAACTGCTCGATAATGGCCATGAGGGCGAAGAAGGCGAGGAAGCCCAGCGTGTACAGGCCGTACACCCTTCCCAGCCGATCGACGAACCTCGTGCCTTGCGCTTGTGTGTTCATGAGCCGCTCCCCTTACTCTTCGGCCACCCCGTGCTCTTCGTCGATATTGTCCTGGAAGATGTTTTGGACAACGATCAGCAGCACGAAGATGATCAGCGAGCCCTGCACGATAAAGTAGTAGCCGAGCGGGAATCCGAGGAATGAAGCCGCGTCGAGCTCCTTGGCGAACCATGGCACCACGTATCCGAACAGGAACCATAACGCCAGGATCACGTAGGTTAGGGTGGACGTTTTCCTCCAGTGCGCCTGCCGGGTTTCGGAACTGACTTCCGCCATGCGTCTCTCTCCCCTTCCTTGTCCTTGTTAGGGCGTGGGCCTCCCCGATCTTGCCGTTCGACACGCCGGATTTCGTCCCGGAACCGGGGACGCCGCACGGAGCCAGAATCGCCTATAGTCGAGATTCGTTTGCATGTGAACCGGAAAAAAGCGGTTATGTTGCGTAAGAGCGTCAGTGGTCTCGCGACGATTGTGGAAAGATTCCGGCCGCGTTTCGAGCGCCACAAGCTCGATACGCCAGAAAGGCTCGCCGACTTTCTGCGTACCCGCTCTTCTTACGTCGCGCAGACCTCGCTCTACGGTTATCTGAAGACGCGAATGGGTACGAGTTACCGCGTTTATTTCGAGGACGATGTCTTCTCAGCTTCGATACGCACGGCGGCCGTAAAGCTGTTTCTGTCCTGTCTTGCGGACCTGACGGTGTTTGCAGCAGCGCTCTCCGGGAAGGACGGAACGCTTCCGCCGGACGGCGCGGCGGCGCTGGCGCAGCACTGTTTCCGGCAGGCGGCGGAGAGGGGGCTGGCCGACGCCGGCGCGGGCGCCGTGCCGGCCGAAACCCTGGAACGGTTCGACCTCAGGCTCCGGGCGACCGACTGGACGGCGGCGGCGGCGGACGGCCGCCACGCCTTCGCCGGCAGCGAGGCCGATCTGGTCCGGTTCGCGCCGGTCATTGACGAATACAAGGCGCTCGACCGCGAGATCGTGACCAACTCGATCCGCTTCCGCTGGCGCGATGCGCGGGACCAGCTCCGCCGGCGGATCGACGCCCCGGCGCTGTCCGGCGCCATGCGGCAGGGCGGTCTTGACGCCGCGGATCGTTAACCCGGCTTCGGGTGCAGTTGCCGGCCCGCGGCCCAGCTTGCGCGCACGATGCGGTCGTCGCCCAGGATCATCAGCGCGAGCAGCGTGTCGGCGAGCGTTTCGCTGAGCGCCTCGCGCGCGGCCAGAAGCGGCGTCGCGCACGGGTCGAGCACGGTGAGGTCGGCGTAGTAGCCCGGCTCCAGCCGCCCGATTTCGTCTTCCATGTCCAGCGCTTCGGCATTGCCGAGCGTCGCCAGGTAGAAGGCGCGCTCGGGCGCGAGCCGCCGCCCCCGGAGCTGCGCGGTGCGGTAGGCGGAGCCGAGCGTTGCGGGAAGCGAATAGCTGGTGCCGCCGCCGATGTCGGTGGCGACGGCGAGGCGGGGCGCGGCCTGTCCGGCGGCCGGCGCATAGGGTCCGATGTCGAAGAGGCCCGAGCCCAGAAAGCCGTTCGAGGTCGGGCAGTGGACGACCGCCGCCCCGGCCTCGCCCAGCCGCTCGCGCTCGCGGGCCGACAGATGCACGCCGTGGGCGAACAGGCTTCGCGGGCCGAGCAGGCCGGCGCGGTCATAGACGTCGGTGTAGTCGATGCAGTCCGGGAACAGGCGGGCGACTTCGTCGATTTCCTCCCTTGTCTCGGACAGGTGCGTCTGCATCAGCGCGCCCGGGTGGCTTTTCAGGAACTCGCCGGCCGCGGCGAGCTGCGCCGCTCCCGATGTGACGGCGAAGCGGGGCGAGACGGCGTAGCGCAACCGGCCCCGCCGGTGCCAGCGGGCATGGAGCCGCTCGCTCGCGCGCAGCCCCGTTTCGGTATCGTCGCGGAGCGCGGCCGGCGCGTTCCGGTCCATGAGGGTCTTGCCGGCGGCGAGCGCCATGCCGCGGCGCTCCGCTGCCGCGAAGAGCCGGTCGGCGGCCTCCTCGTGGACGGTGGAGAAGACAAGCGCCGCGGTGGTGCCGTGGGCCAGCAGCAGGTCGAGGAAAACCTCCGCCGCGGCCGCGGCATGGGCCCCGTCCGCATAGCGCGCCTCTTCGGGGAAGGCGAAGCGGTCGAGCCAGTCCAGGAGGCCGCGGCCGCCTGCGGCGACTATGCGGTACTGGGGGAAATGGACATGCGGATCGACGAACCCCGGCAGTACCAGGCAGGACCCGTAATCGCGCTGCGGCGCGGTCCCGACATCCGCAGGCAGTTCGGCGGCGGCGCCCCTCCAGGCGACGCGGCCATCCTTGAGCGCGAGCGCGCCGCCGGGAAGGTCGCGGACCGCAGCGCCGCCGGACTCCGCGGGATCGCCGGTAAAGTCGATCAGGCGTCCCAGAACGACGCAGTCCGCGCCGTCCCGGGAGGATGGGCCGCTACTGGGGCAGCTTGTCGTCAACGCCCTTCACATACCAGTTCATGCCGAGCAGCATGCCCTCGTCGGCCCGCTCGCCTTCCGCGACACGGAGCTTGCCCTCCTGGTCGTGGATCGGGCCGGTGAAGGGATGGAACTCGCCGGAGCGGATCTTCTCGACCATCGCGGCGGCGTCGGCCGCGACGTCCTCCGGCAGGTCGGTGTAGGGCGCCATGACCACCATGTCGGCATCGAAGCCGCCCCACACGTCGCCCGATTCCCAGGTGCCGTCCATTACGGCCTTCACGCGGGCGACGTAATAGGCGCTCCAGTCGTCGATGATGGCGGTGTAGTGGGCGGCGGGCGCGAAGGCATCCATGTCGGAGGCCTGCCCGAAGCCGTGGACGCCGCGCTCGCCGGCGATCTGGATCGGCGCCGGGCTGTCGGTGTGCTGGGTCATGATATCGGCGCCCTGGTCGATCAATGCCTTGGCGGCGTCGGCTTCCTTGCCGGGGTCGAACCAGGTGTTCACCCAGACGATCTTCAGCTTGAAATCCGGGTTGACGGACTGGGCGCCGAGCAGGAAGGAGTTGATGCCGCGCACGACTTCGGGAATGGGGAACGAGGCGACATAGCCCGCGACGCCCGACTTGGACATCTTGGCCGCGATCTGGCCGATGACGTACCGGCCCTCGTAGAAGCGCGCGGAGTAGGTCGCGACATTGTCGGCCCGCTTGTAGCCCGTGGCGTGCTCGAACTTCACGTCCGGGAAGCGTTTGGCGACCTTTATCGTCGGGTTCATGAAGCCGAAGGAGGTGGTGAAGACGATGTCCGCGCCTTCGCGCGCGAACCGCTCGATGGCGCGCTCGGCGTCCGGGCCTTCCGCCACGTTCTCGACATAGAGGGTCTCGACCTTGTCGCCGAAGGCTTTCTCGACGGCGAGCCGGCCCTGGTCGTGCTGGTAGGTCCAGCCATGGTCGCCGATCGGGCCGACATAGACGAACGCCGCCTTGACGGGATCGGCCGCTTGGGCCGCCGGAAGCGCCAGCATCGCGGCGAAAACGGCGAGGACGGTAGCTCTCATCATTTCCTGTTCTCCAATCGGCTTCCGGCCGGTCGAAAGCGCCGCGGGGCGGAGACACCCTACCGGTCCGGGACGAACACCTGTCCGAGGCAGGACGGCGAGTCGTTCCTCGCCCTCCATTGGTCGCGCGAGAGTATCACCAGCGCGGCGACCGTCGCAATATACGGCAGGGCCGAAAGGAACTGCGACGGCAGCGGGATTCCTTCCGCCTGTGCATGAAATTGGAGGATCAGCGCGCCGCCGAAAAGATAGGCGCCGACGGCGGCGCGCAGCGGCATCCAGCTTGCGAACACCACGAGCGCCAGCGCGATCCATCCCCGCCCCGCGGTCATGCCCTCGACCCATTGCGGCGTGTAGGCGAGCGACAGGTAGCCGCCCGCCAGCCCGGAGCAGGCCCCGCCGAACAGGACCGCCAGGAAGCGGGTCCGGATGACATGGACGCCCAG
Organism: Alphaproteobacteria bacterium; assembly: GCA_022821735.1. GTDB lineage: Bacteria > Pseudomonadota > Alphaproteobacteria > Bin95 > Bin95 > Bin95. The sequence continues at coordinate 9,240 of JAJECZ010000370.1, forward strand.
CATGTGGGCGGAGGCGTGGTTGTTGCCGACGGCGCGCAGCGCCAGGCCGGCGCGCGTATGGAAGAGGAAGCGGGAGACGCATACCGCCAGCGCCACCGACGCATAGACCAGCGGGTCCTGCCCGAACAGGATGGTCCCGACCACCGGCAGGTCCGTCAGGAACGGTATGTCGATGCGCTCGAGCTTGAGGCCCGGCTGCCCGATGAAGGCCTCGCCGATCATGCCCGAGAGGCCGAGCCCGAGCAGCGTGAGCGCGAGCCCGGAGGCGACCTGGTTGGCCGCAAGCCGCAGCACCAGGAAGCCGAACAGGCTGGAAAGCGCCATCCCGCCCGCCATGGCGGCGATGACGCCCAGATAGGGGGAGCCGGTCAGCTGCGCGCCCGCGAAGCCCGTCACGGCGCCGACGATCATCATGCCCTCGACGCCGAGATTGAGGACGCCCGAGCGCTCGGTCACGAGCTCGCCGAGCGCCGCGATCAGCAGCGGCGTCGCTGCCGTGACGATGGTGAGGACGACCGCCTCGAAGCCGGTCACGGCGCGTCCTCCGCGCGCGCCGCCGGGCGGCGCATCGGCTGGAAGTGGAGGCGGTAGCGGATGAACACGTCGCAGGCCAGCACGAAGATCAGGATCGCCCCCTGGAACACGCGGGCGATCTTGTCGGAGACGCCGAGCGACACCTGGGCCGCCTCGCCGCCGATATAGGTGAGCGCCAGCAGCAGGGAGGCGAACAGCACGCCCACCGGGTTCAGCCGCCCGAGAAAGGCGGCGATGATGGCCGTGAAGCCGTAGCCGGGCGAGATGGACGGGTGGAGCTGCCCGATGGTGCCCGACACCTCGCCGATGCCGGCAATGCCGGCAAGCCCGCCGGAAATCGCCAGCACGGCCATGATGGAGCGGCGTTCGGAGAAGCCGGCGAAGGCGCCGGCGCGGGGGGCCGCCCCGATGACCCGGAACTCGAACCCCTTGAGGGTGCGTCCGAGGACGATGGCGAGCGCCGCCACCGCGACGAGGGCGAGCACCGTGCCGTAGTGCATCCGTCCGGCCAGCGCCGGCAGCACCGCATCGGCCTCGAAGAGCCGCGATTCGGGGAAATTGTATCCCTCCGGGTTGCGCCACGGGCCGCGCACCAGCCAGTCGAGCAGCAGCTGCGCCACATAGACCAGCATCAGCGAGGTCAGGATTTCGCTGGCGCCGAACCGGACGCGGAAGAAGGCGGGTATCGCCGCCCACGCCATGCCTCCGAGCGCCCCGCACACCAGCACGGCCGGCAGCAGCAGCGGCCCCTGCAGATCGGGCAGCATGACCGGCAGGACCGACCCGCAGATGGCGCCCACCGTGTATTGCCCCTCGGCGCCGATGTTCCAGACATTGGCGCGGAAGACGAGCGCGAGCCCGACTCCGATCAGGGCCAGCGGCGTCGCCTTGACGACGATTTCCTCGAGCGACCAGGCCTCGGTGAGCGGCTTGACGAAGTAGACGTGGAGCGCCCGGAGCGGGTCGTGTCCCAGCGCCGCGAACAGGACGGTGCCGAAGACCAGCGTGAGTCCGAGGGCCAGCAGCGGTGACAGCCAGACCATGAGGCGCGAGTCTTCCGTCCGCTGCCGGAGTTCGATCCGCACGGCCGTCAGTCTCCCGCGCCGCCCATGAGCAGGCCGATGGCCTCCCGGGTCGTGTCTCCGGTCGGGACCGCCGGGGAGAGCCGGCCCCGCGAGATCACGGCAATGCGGTCGGAAATCTCGAGGATTTCGTCCAGGTCCTGGCTGATCGCGAGAACGGCGGCGCCGTCCCGCGCCAGCGCGGCCAGTTCGCGGCGGATCCCGGTCGCCGCGCCGATATCGACGCCCCAGGTCGGCTGGCTCACCGCCAGCACGCCCGGCCTGCGGTCGAGTTCGCGGCCCACGACGAATTTCTGCAGGTTGCCGCCCGAGAGCGCCCCGGCCTCCGGGTCGCCTTCCGGCGCGCGCACATCGAAGCGCTCCACGATGCGCCGCGCGAGGCCGCGCGCCTGTGAAAGGTGCAGTAGGCCGCCCGTCGCGAGCTCCGGGTCGGTGCCGTGCCGCGTGAGCACGGCGTTCTCCGAAAGGCGCATGGCCGGCACCGCGGCGTGGCCCAGCCGCTCCTCCGGGATGAAGGCCGCGCCCAGGCGCCTGCGCCGCCGCGGTCCCATCCGCCCGCAGGCCCGGCCGTCGATTTCGATGGCGGCATCGTCGGAGGCCGGGGTCTCCCCGGAGAGCGCGGCGAACAGCTCGTCCTGGCCGTTTCCGGCGACGCCCGCCACGCCCACGATCTCGCCGCCGCGGACTTCGAGCGAGACGTCGTCCAGCGAGACGCCGAAGGGCGTGTCGGCCTCGAGCGAGAGGCCGCGGACGGCGAGGCGCACCGGGCCGGTCGCAGCGGGCCGGCCTTCGCGGTTGCCGGCGCCCTGGACGTCGGCGCCCACCATCAGCCGGGCGAGGTCCGCCATGCTCGCCGTTTTCGGGTCCGGCCGGCCGACCACCCGTCCGTGCCGCAGCACGGTCGCGGAGTGGCAGAGCTGGCGGACTTCCTCCAGGCGGTGGCTGATATAGAGCACCGCGCAACCCTCGCCGGCGAGCCGGCGCAGGGTCTCGAAAAGCCGCTCGGCCTCCTGCGGCGTCAGCACCGAGGTCGGCTCGTCCATGATGAGCAGGCGCGGGCGCTGCAGCAGGCAGCGGACGATCTCGATGCGCTGGCGCACGCCCACCGGCAGGCTGGCCACCCGCGCCGCCGGGTCGAGCGGCAGGCCGTAGGACTCCGAAACGGAGCGGACATCGTCGGCGAGCCCGCGCCCTGCCGCGTCCGGCGGCAGCGCCAGCGCAATGTTCTCGGCGACGGTCAGCCCCTCGAAGAGCGAGAAATGCTGGAACACCATGCCGATGCCGAGCGCGCGCGCCTCGGCCGGGTTGCCGACGGTCGTCGGCCGGCCTTCCCAGCTCACCGCTCCTTCGTCCGGCTGGAGCGAGCCGTAGAGGATCTTGACGAGCGTGGACTTGCCGGCGCCGTTCTCGCCGAGAAGCGCGTGAAGTTCGCCTGCATGAACGGCAAGGTCGATACGGTCGTTGGCGGCCAGGCCGCCAAAGCGCTTGACGATGCCGCGCGCTTCCAAAAGGACATTTCCGCCCGGCATGTGCGCAGCGTCCCCAAGCAAGGTAATCCGACGCTAGGACCGGCCGCAGGGAGCGTCAATGCGCGAATCGGGGCGGGGCGGACGAAAGCGGGCGCGCGACCCGGATCGCGCGCCCGCCGGTTGCGGGAAGGGTGCCCGCCGCTAGAAGAGCGGCGAGGAGCCCCGGCCGAACTCGGGATAGGCCTCCATGCCGAGCTCGGTCTTGTCGAGGCCGTCGTCTTCCGCCTCGTCGGGGGTCCGGATGCCGATCAGGAGCTTCAGCACGAACCAGGCCGCGAGCGAGGCGACGAAGACGAAGACGCCGATGGCGAGCACGCCGGTGAGCTGCACCCCGAAGTCGCCGCCGCCGAAGATGCCGACCGCGAGCGTGCCCCAGATGCCGGCGACCAGGTGCGCCGAGATGGCGCCCACCACGTCGTCGATCTTCAGCCGGTCGAGGAGCGGCACCGCGAACACCACCAGCACGCCGCCGATGCCGCCGATGACGAGCGCCAGCACATGGTTCTGGAGGTCCGGGCCGGCGGTGATCGAGACAAGGCCGGCAATGGCGCCGTTCAGCGCCAGCGTCAGGTCGATCTTGCGGTACATGACATAGCTGGTCGCCATGGCCGCGATCACGCCCGCCGCGGCCGCGAGGTTCGTGTTCACATAGACGATGGAGATCGCCACCGCGTCGAGCGCGGAGCCGAGCGCGAGTTGCGAGCCGCCGTTGAAGCCGAACCAGCCGAACCAGAGGATGAAGGTGCCGAGCGTGGCCAGCGGCAGGTTGGCGCCCGGCATCGGGTTGATGCTCCCGTCGGCTCCGTATTTGCCCTTGCGTGCGCCCAGCACCAGCGCGCCTGCGAGCGCCGCCCAGCCGCCGGTCGAATGCACGAGCGTCGAGCCCGCGAAATCGCTGAAGCCCATCTCGGCGAGCCAGCCGCCGCCCCAGACCCAGGACGCCTGGATCGGGTAGATCAGCGCCGAGAGCAGGATGGTGAAGACCAGGAAGGGAACGATGCGGATGCGCTCGGCGAGCGTGCCCGAGACGATGGAAGCGGCCGTCGCCACGAACACCATCTGGAAGAACCAGTCGGACATGACCGAATAGCCGCCTTCGACCACGGCGGCGACCTGTTCGGGCGTCGCCTCGTCGGCGTTCAGCAGGGCGAGTTCGGCCTCGGACGGGTTGTAGAGGAAGTCGAACGTGCCGATCCAGCCGCCGTTCACGTCCGTGTACATCACGGCATAGCCGACGATGTAGAACATGATCCCGGCCAGCGAGTAGAGCGCGATGTTCTTCAGGCAGATCGCCGCGGTGTTCTTGGTCCGCACGAGGCCCGATTCCAGCATGGCGAAGCCGGCGGCCATCAGCATGACCAGGAAGCCGTGCACCAGGAAGGAGAAGGTGTTGAAGACGAAGGCGATCTCGCCTTCGACCGCCGCAGCGGCGGGCGACGCCGCCAGGGCGAACAGGGCCGCGAGGCCCGGAACGATGCGAAGCATGTGCATTCTCCTCATCAAAGCGCTTCCACGCCGGATTCCCCGGTGCGGATGCGCACGGCCTGGCCGATATCGCTCACGAAGATCTTGCCGTCGCCGATCCGGCCGGTATGGGCGGCCTTCTGGATCGCTTCGACCGCCGCCTCGCACTGGGCGTCGTCCACCGCGACCTCGACCTTCACCTTCGGCAGGAAGTTCACCGTGTATTCGGCGCCGCGGTAGATTTCGGTCTGTCCCTTCTGGCGGCCGAAGCCCTTGACCTCGGTCGCCGTCAGTCCCTGCAGGCCGAGTTCCGTCAGCGCCTCCCGGACATCGTCCAGCTTGAACGGCTTGATGATTGCCGCGATCAGTTTCATCTGCTGCATCCCCTTGTTGGGCATCCGTCGGTCGGACTGGAAGGATGCGGAACAAGAACCGGGCCAAAAACCATAACAGGTTGTTTTCATGGATAATTTCAGGGATATGGAGAGATATGAGGCAAGTCGATGCCGAAAATTCAGGCGCGAATCCGGTGGTTGGCCCGAAGTGATGAAATTACAGGCAGATCAGCGCCGGCGCTGGTGCTGTCTCGAGGTGAATAAAGGGGCGGCATGTCCGTTTCACGAAAAAATTTCCAGTATTTTCATTTGTTGTTCCGAAAATTGTTTGACTTTGGGAAAAGTGTGGTAAGCTGTTCCCGAGAGGAGAGGCATCCGGAGCCGCTTCTCCGCCGCTTTCGAAAAATCCGCCTGAAACGCGCGGGAGAGGTGCGTGTGCCGCCTCGCGCGCGCAATCAGGCGCGCGAACCGCGCCGGCGCCGACGCCCGCCCGCGCCCGTACGCGATACGTGCGAAACAGGGACCCGCTGCCCGGGGCAACCGGCGGCGGGAAGAACGGAACGGACACAGGAGGACCGATGAACGATAAACGCCGTCATTGCCACAAGAGGCTACAGACCGCAGTCCGGGGTGGCACGATAACGGGGCCGGGGCGGCGAAAGGAGCGGCTCGCGCGCCGCGGAACATGACAAAACATGACACTTCATGACACTTTCGGGAGGCGTTCCGGCAGCCGCGCCGCATCGCCCCGGCCGAAGCCCGGCCGCGGGCAGGACCGGAGCCGGCACGCCGCGAAAGGTGGGAGACGGCAGTGACGGACGATTTCGGAATCTGGGAAGTGGACGAGGCGACGAAAGTGTCGGAACGGCTGGAGGAGGCCGAGCGCACCGGCACGGAAGCCCTGCTGGAGGACATTCTGGTCCGGAACCCGGCCATGCTGATGCCGGGTCTCGAACTGGTCGGGCGTCAAACGCCCACCGCCAACGGATATCTGGACCTGCTGGGCGTCGATTCAGAAGGCCGGCTGGTCGTGTTCGAACTGAAGCGGGAGAAGCTCAGGCGGGAGGCGGTGGCGCAAGCGGTCGATTACGCCTCCTGGCTCGACTCGCTGGACGACACTGAACTCCAGACGCTGATTGCCGAAAACTCGGGTCGGCGCGGCATCGTCGAGATCGGGAATTTCGAGGAGTGGTACGACAGCAACGACAACTGGGACTCGCTGGAATCGCTCAGGCCCGTGCGGATCGTCCTGGTTGGGCTCGGAGCGGATGAACCGGCGCAGCGCATGGCCGGCTGGCTGGCGGGGAAAGGCGTCGAAATCGACCTGCTGACATTCATGGGATACCGCCACGGAGACCGGATGCTCCTCGCGCGGCAACTCGATCACAGCGATGAGGCGCGCAAACAGCAGAAGCAGGCCAAGGTTCCCCGTGCGGAGAAGAATGCAATTCGCCTCGGCGCAATAGACAGAAAAGTCGAAGAATACGGGATGCGCGATTGGTGGCCGGATGCCGTCGCGATGCTTGAACGTAATTCGAAGCCTTCCTACAGGGCTAATTTGGGAATTACATTCTACAAGCGCAGGGCGCGCACCCTATCGACGGGATTCAGGGCGGCCGGATCTCACAAAATCGAAATTGTCGAACCGGGCATTGCTCGCGTCATTTTCTTTCCGGCTGCAGTGGATTTGTGCTTGGACGAATTCGAAGCGTTAAAGCGGATAATTCCGTTCGATCTTGAACCGCTGAGTAACGCGCCGCCAACGGAACAGGTGCCTGAACAGTGGTTCTGCCGTCTGGACGAAAGCGGCTGGCGGGAGCACAAGGACAGCATTGCCGGGCTCGTCCGCCTCGTGGATGAGCGGTGGCGCGAGGCGGCGGAGCAGCCGCCCCCGTGAGCAAATTCGATGTCATCGTCGTCGGCGGCGGGCTGGTGGGTGCGGCGGCGGCGCGGGCTTTCGCTTCCGCCGGGCTCGACACCGCGCTGGTGGACCGCGCGCCAGTGGAGACGGGCGCGGCGTTCGACGGGCGCACCACCGCCGTTTCGCACGCCTCTGTGCAGGTGTTGCGGGGCGTGGGCCTCTGGCCGGCGATCGCGCCCCACGCCGAGCCGATGGCGGACATCCGCATCACCGACG
>JAJECZ010000205.1 GCA_022821735.1 Alphaproteobacteria bacterium
GCGCTTCAACTGCTCCCCGTCGGCGATGTCCAGCGTGCCGGCGCGCTCCTCGACCGTGCGGTGCAGGTCGGTGATCCAGACCTGCATCACGTCGAGCGCCACGGCCTCGGCGAGCGCGTCCATCTCCTGGTCGATCACCGCGCCGCGATAGGCCGCGGCGGTGTTGGCGACCCGGTAGACCGGGAGCGTGGTGAGGTTGACCAGCCCGAGCGCCGGCGCGGGCACGGCGGTGTCGTTCCGGACCGCGTCGACCATGTCGCGCAGCAGCTCCGCCACCCGCGCGCGGAAGCCCCGGTTGGGCGGCACGGTCGCCGTACCGAGCGTCGGGTTGAGGCAGTCGGCCGTCGCGTCGCAGCGGTAGACCGGGAGGTTGCCGCCGCCCTCCATCAGGGTCTCGGTGACCCGGCGGTCGAGCGCCAGCGGCTCAAGGATGCGCACCCGTGGACCGGATGTGTCGCCGTCGGAGGTGGGCGCCGTCACGATCACCGTACCGGTCACCGCCATGGCGAACTCGGCGAGCTGGGTGTCGCCAGACAGGAACGAGGACGCCCGGATCGCCTTCCAGGCATAGTTGACGTTGACCGGCACCTGGTCGGCGATCTCGCCGGAAGCCGACGCCAGCGTCGAGTTGCGCTTGCCGTCGGCGCCGCAGCCATGCTTCGCGGCGGCATAGTCCGAGAAGATGCCCTGGCTTGTTCCGATCGCCGCGCAGATCGACGCCGAGGCCCGGTCGTTCTTCGACCAGGCGGCACCGACCAGCGCCTGCGCGGTCTCGCAGGAATTGAGGTTCTGCGAGTTGACCCACTGCGCGAGCGCCCGGAGCTTGGCCATGGTCTCGGCGATCACCGGGCTGATCGTCTCCAGCGCCAGCTCGAAGGCGAACCCGGCCGCGTTCTGGGCCACCGCGCGGCCGAAGGCGATCAGCTGGTCCGAGTTGATGAACGAGAAGGCGCCGGCAAACGCGTCGATTCCGCCGCACCCCGCCCGGAACGAGGGCAGGTTGACGGTCGCGACCTGCTCGGAGCGCACGGGCGACCTCAGATAGAGGTTGCCGAGCGTCCAGTGCCCGGACGCCTGGCCCTGGAAGGCGGTCGGCCCGGTGGTGTTGACCGCCGCCCCCTGCCAGAAGCGGTTCATCTCGGACAGCACGTCGGCGGAGGCCGGCGCGGTTGCGATGACCGATGCGGCAATCGCCAATGCCGGAACGGCATGTCTCTTCAAGTCAATAGTCATGTCCGGGTTCCAGGGCGGTCAGGGCGAAGATCCGCTCGGCCATCTCGTCCTCGGCCATCACGCCGAAGCCGACCGGTACGACGCGCTTCGTCTCGCTGTCGAACAGCACAAGGGCGGGCACGGGGGCATCGCCGAGGCCGAGCCGCGCGGCGCGTCCGTTGTCCTTAACCGCTTCCGGCCAGCCCTCCAGCGCCGCGCCGGTAAGCGAGACGGCCAGCACGTCGAGACCGTGGCGCTGGGCGAAGGCGCGCAGCAGCGGGCCGAATACCCGGCACGCCGGGCAACCGGCATGGCCGAGATAGATCAGCCCGTAGCGCTCGCCGAGGCGGGCCAATGCGGCATCCCGCGCCTGCCGCCGGCCGTCCGACCAGACCTGCTTGGCGAGTGCGCCCACCGGGCGCCGAAGCGTGTAGTCCACCTCCGGCGTCGCCCAGACGGTGCGCCGGAAGGCGTCGGAGAACGCCGCCGCCCGTTGCAGGGTTTCCTGCTGTAGCCGCAGATAGGCGGTCACCTTCGCCGGGGTCGGATCGAGGATCGCGTCGGCGCGAGCCTCTTCCAGCGCCTTGCGCATCGCCTCAATGCGCTCCATCGCGGATGTCGTGCCCTCTCTGACAACAGGCGGTGCGGGGGCGGGTTTGACCGGTTGCGGCTCCTCTTCCTGCCGGTCGCAGTAGAAGTGCCAGCCGAGCGAAGCGCCGGAACGCTCATTGCCACACCAGGGACGCCATTCCGTCGCCACGGCAGCCTGGGCGGCCAACGCTGTCCACGCTGTCCACACGGCCGCCGCGGCGAGAACGCGTTTCAGGGCGCGCAGGGCGGCCCGTGTCATCACTGCCCCCGCCGGTAGAAGTCGCGGATGCGCGTGCGCATCGCATCCCCGGTGTCGCCGGCGTCCGGCAGCGAGACCGAGGGCTCCCGCGAGCCGTCCATCAGGTCCTCGGTGAACTCCGAGAGGTCCAGGCTGGCGAAATCGATCCCCTCAATCTCTGCGACCGTGAGGCCTCGGCAGCTCGACCAGCCGATCCCGAGCTGGCGGCGACCCTGCTGCTGCAGGATGCGCCCGAGCTTCGAGCCGAACACGCACCAGGCCCGCGAGTGCCGGATGCAGACGCCGAACAGCGTCTTCTTCGAGCAGTACTTGCCGAGATAGTGGGTGTTGCCGGCGTTGCGCTCCTGCGCCAGCTCGATTTCCGAGGCCGAGCAGTCGGCGAGCCCGACCAGTGCGCCGGAGTTCTTGCAGCAGTTGGCCAGCCCGAACAGCTTGATGTGGCAGGCCCGGCGGGTCCCCTTGAAGAAGCGCATGTCCTGGCGGTCGAACTCGTCGCCGCCCAGCTCCAGCGCCATGTTGAGCCGGGTCGTCGCATTCACGAAGCCGGTGTTCGATTGCGGGCTCACCGTCTCGCAGCCAGCGCCGACGCAGTAGCGCACGGAGCCGCAGGACCCGCCGTCGTCCGCATCCTGGAGCCCCGCCCCGCAGGCCGTCGCGCTGCCCGAGGCGAGGCCGTCTGCGCCGTGGACGGAAGACCGCGCCGAGGCCGCGACGGTCTCCGAGCGCCGCACCATCGGATCGTTGGCCGGCACGTCCGCGGACGGGCGCGCGGTCACGCCCTCGATCACCATGCGCCCGGCCGCGCCGCCGGGGTCGTCCGGATCGGCAAGCCGCGCCCGACCTTCGTCCTGGAGGCGGCCCGCGCCGATGCTGCGCTCCGGCAGGTCCGTGCCGGCATAGCCGGGCACATCCGCCGCATTGGAGGAGTCCCGTGCGATCGTGCGCGCCGCCGCATTGCCCGCATTGCCGATGGCGCGGGCCGCCGCCTTCGGGTCCTCCGATCCGGGCACCTGCCCCGGACCCGATCCGGGGTCGGCCTTCGCGATCATGCCGGAGACCAGCCACAGCATCAGGCAGACGAGAACGAACATCGCGGTCCAGGTCAGCAGACGCACGATCCGCGTCCCCCGGTCCACCGCGATGGCGATGCGGTCTCCGGAACAGCCGGTCGGTTCCGTCATGGCCGATCCTTCCCATGCAGGCGTTGCAGATGCCGCCGGGCGACCGCCCGCGCGGCGTCTCCTTCTCCTGCAACGGCCTCCAGCGCAGCCGCGAGGCCGATGTTTCCGGCGATGCGGTCGTGGGGCGGCGCCGGAACTTCCGCGCAGCCCCGGCTCCGGCAGGGCGGCACGCCGCCCGGCACGACCACCACGGCCGGGACGCGTGTTACGCCGAACAACCGGAACAGGCGCGGATCGATGGCGACCCCGGCCTCCGCGCCGCCGAGGCGCGCGCCGATTTCCCTGGCGGTAGCAGGCAGTCCGTCTCCCGACACGCCGCGCAGCACCAGCGGAACCCCGATGCTTGCCGCCTCGCGCGCCCATTGCCACCAGCTCGCCACCGGAACGGAGAGGCTGGTGAAGATCAGGATTTCCGTCGTGCCGGACCGCGGGGCTGAGAGTTCCCCGGCATGGCGTTCGGCCGGAAGGGGCGCGGGGTCCCCGGATCGGCCAGGCACGGCCTGCCGTGCGGCTTTGCCGGCCCGTTTCAGGGCGCGGTCGAGGATCGAGCGGCTCCGCTCCCCGAGCAACTCTCCGTCATTGCCGCTCGCGTTGCGCAGCACTTCCTCGACCAGCCGGGCCGAGCCCTCATCCGGGGTCGAGGCACGCGGCAATTCATCTGCCTGCACCGATACGGACCAGCACAACGCCAGCAAAATGCCGGCCAGGAACAGGACTGTCGGGGCTTGCCGTAAACTGCGCATCGGGCTATCCTTGGAGTGAAAAATATCGTTGTTTTTCAACGGGTTTAGAGCAAACAACAGTTGCGTTTACGCCACAGCAGGTACCCGAAATTCTCCCCCGCGACCGGCACCTCGCGCAGCGTTTCCCAGAGCACCGAGGAGCGTCCGGTCGGGTTGCAGCCGGTGAACGGATCGACGGCCGGCACCGGCTGGGTCATCTGCCAGCGGTACTGCGATTTCCGCATGATCGGCATCGGGTAGCGCCCGCAGAGCGCGCCCGAGCCGAACGTGCCCCAGGCAAGCCCGGCGCGGTGCAGCCGGTAGAGCAGGCGCTGGGAGGCAAGCAACGAGGCCTGCACGCCCCCGACATGGGCGGCCACGTTGCCGGTGAGCGGATACATGCCCCCCTGGCACCCCGCGCACCAGAACATCGGATCGAGCGGCAAGCCGACCGACGAGGCCGCGCAGTCGGCGGCGCAGGCCGCCTGGGCGGGCAGGTTGGCGAACAGCGCCGCCTCCGGGTTCAGCAGAAAGGTCAGCTCGTCGTCGAGCCAGGCGGGGTCGAGCTCGGAGGTCCAGGCGATGTCGAGACCGCCGCCCTCCAGGCAGCCGAGGTCGAGCAGCACCCCGATCCAGGAGAGCAGCGGATACATGTAATAGTGCGCGTGCCAGACCGAGCCCTTGGCGCCGTCGCCGCCGGCCGCCCCGGTGCGCCCGCGTCCGGCGGGCAGGCCGGGATTTATCGTGAGACCGCCCAGGTTCGGGAAACACCAGGGAACCCGCGTCACGTCGACCAGCCGGGCCGGCTCCCAGAGCCCGAGCGAGAGGCCGATCCGGGGAATGGGCGAGCCGCAGAGGCAGATTGGCGATCCCGGGTTCGGCGTGTCGAGCACGCCCGAAACGCTGCCGATGGTGATCGGCCCGATCGAGATCGGGAAGATGCACTCCCAGCAGACGTCCGAGATCGGGTTGACGAACCGCCCGGT
>JAJECZ010000019.1 GCA_022821735.1 Alphaproteobacteria bacterium
GAGGTGGTCCTCGTCGTGTTCGACCCGGCGAAAGTCTCCTACGACTCCCTGCTCAAGGTGTTCTGGGAGACGCACGACCCGACCCAGGGCATGCGCCAGGGCAACGATATCGGCACGCAATACCGCTCCGGCATCTATGTCTATAGCGACGCGCAGCGGCAGATGGCGGAAGCGTCCAAAGCCCGCTTCGCCGAGGCGCTGAGGCAGGCGGGCTACGGCGCCATCACCACCGAGATTGTGGACGCGCCGCCCTTCTACTACGCCGAGGATATCCACCAGCAATATCTGGCCAAGGTGCCATACGGATATTGCGGGCTCGGAGGCACCGGCGTCTCCTGTCCTGTCGGCGTGGCCGCGGCGGAATAGGCGCGAGGCCCGTCAGCCTATCGCCTTCCTGAAACGCCGGAGCGCCTCCAGGTGCTCTGCTACCGTCTCGAAGCCGGAATACATGGTGCGCACGGTCGCATGGCTGACGCCGAGCGATTCCCAGCGCGACAGTTCGCGTGCGGCCTCTTCCGGCGTCCGGTCGCCGATGTGAATCGTCCCGTCGATGCCGAGCGCATCCGGGTCGCGCCCCGCCTGTTCGGCCGCGCCGCGCGCCAGGCCGATCTGGCGGGCCATCTCGTTGCCCGGCGGCACGCGGGGATTGGCGAACCAGCCGTCGCCGAGGCGTCCGGCGCGTTCGATCGCCGGATCCTGGAACGCCCCGACCCAGACCGGGATCGGGCGCTGCGGCGGCAGCGGATTGATGCCGGCGTCCCGATGCTCGTGCCATTCGCCGGTGAAACTGCCGGAAGGCTCGGTCCAGAGCTGGCGCATATAGACGATCTGCTCCTCCATCCGCCGGGCGCGGTTGCGGAAGGACTGGCCCAGCACCCCGAACTCCATCGCATTCCAGCCGATGCCGACACCGAGGCGCAGCCTGCCGCCTGAAAGCAGGTCAATTTCCGCCGCCTGCTTGGCGACCAGCGCCATCTGCCGCTGCGGAAGGATCAGGATCGCCGTCGCCAGCTCGATCCGTTCGGTGGCGCAAGCTAGGAAACCGAACAGGGTGAGCGGCTCGTGGAACATGTTGTCGATCGTGTAATAGGCCCGCCAGTCTTCGGCATCGTTGGACACCTCCTGCATCACATGGTCGATGCAGGTGAGGTGGTCGTAGCCGAGCGCCTCGACCTCCTGCACGAACCCCCGGATAACCGCCGGGTCCGTGCCGATCTCCGTCGTCGGGAATGCCACGCCGATTTTCATGGGCCTGTCTGTCTCCCCTGTCCCGGCGGTCGTTCGCCGCATGGAACCGAATTGGCGCCGTAGAGCTTGTGCGCCCGCACCTCGAAGGCGAGTGCCATCCGCTTCGCCGCCTCGTGGAAGAAGCGGCTTGCCAGCCCCCGCAGCAGCGCCGAGCGGAAGTCGCAGTCGATGCTGAAGTCGATCACCGTCCCGCCCTCCGCAGCCATGAAGCGCCAATGCGTCGCCATGTGCGACAGCGGTCCGTGTGCATAGGCCACGTCGATGCGCTCCGGCGGCGTCAGCGAGACGCGGGAGGTGAAGCTCTCGCGAAAGGGCCCGAAGCGCACCCGGAGGTCGGCGACGACAAGGCTCCCCTCCCGCCGGCGGATGCGCGCGCCGGCGCACCAGGGAATGAACTCGGGATAGCGCTCGATATCCGCAACCAGGGCGAACATTTCATCCGGCGAATAGGGTACGAACCGCTGCTCGCGGTGGCTCGGCATCAGCCGCGCGCGGCCTTCAGCTTCGCGAAATCGCTGTCGGCATGGTAGGAGGACCGTGTCAAAGGCGACGCCGAAACCAGCAGAAAACCTTTCGCCTTCGCCATAGTCGCATAGGCCTCGAACTCCTCCGGCGTCACGAAGCGGTCCACTGGATGGTGCTTCGGCGTCGGCTGGAGGTACTGGCCGATCGTGAGGAAATCGACGTCGGCGCAGCGCAAATCGTCCATCACCTGCGCGACCTGCTCGCGGGTCTCGCCGAGACCGACCATCATGCCCGACTTGGTGAAGACCGACGGGTCAAGCTCCTTGGCGCGCTCCAGCAGCCGAACGCTGTGGTAGTAGCGCGCGCCCGGCCTGACGGCGCTGTAGAGGCCCGGCACGGTCTCCAGATTGTGGTTCAGGACATCCGGTTTCGCGGCGATCACTGTCTCCAGCGCACCCGCCTTTCTGAGGAAATCGGGCGTGAGCAGTTCCACGGTCGTGCCGGGCGTATAGGTGCGAATCCAGCCCACCGTTTCCGCGAAATGCGCCGCGCCGCCGTCGTCGAGGTCGTCGCGGTCCACCGAAGTGACGACCACATGCGCGAGGCCGAGCTTCGCCACCGCCTTGCCCACATTCTCAGGCTCCGCCCGGTCGAGCGCGCCGGGCCTGCCGGTCGCGACATTGCAGAAGGCGCAGGCGCGGGTGCAGATCTCGCCCATGATCATCATGGTCGCGTGACGCTGCGCCCAGCACTCGCCGATGTTCGGACAGCCGGCCTCCTCGCATACCGTCGAAAGGCCGTGCTCGCGCACGATCCGGCGCGTCTCCGCATACGCTTTCGAGGTCGGCGCTTTCACGCGGATCCAGGCCGGCTTGCGCGGGCTCGGACTGTCCGGGCGCAGCCGCTTCTCGGGATGCCTGAAGGGCCGCTCGGCCCGCCGAGCGGCGGGGTCAGTAGTGGATAGCGCGTCCATAAGCGTCCAGCACCGATTCGTGCATCGCCTCGGAGAGGGTCGGATGCGGGAATACAGTATGCATCAGTTCGGCTTCCGTCGCCTCCAGATTGCGGGCGATGGCATATC
>JAJECZ010000184.1 GCA_022821735.1 Alphaproteobacteria bacterium
GTCAGGATCGGCAGCGCCTGCCGGTAGGCCGCTTCGGCGAGAACCCTGATCTCGTCCGGCCGGCGGCTGCCGATCGGGTGCTCGACCATGATGAAGGGATAGTCCGGGAGGCCGAGCGTCCGGGCGATGTTCCGCGCCGTCACCTCGAAGGGTTCGGTGCAGATGACCGCCGCGCGCTTGCCGAGCTGCTCGAAGCTGATGCCGTCATGCAAACTGCACGTCGAACAGGAGCCTCAGTCGCCGAGCCCCGTTATCAGGAAATCGACCTTGTCCGCCGCCTCCTGCAGCACCTCTTCGGGCGCGGGCGCGCTCGCGTTCCACTTGGACCAGACCGGCACCACCGTGCAGCCGTGCCGTTCCTCGAAGAGCGCGGCGGTCTCCCGCAGCATGGAAACGGCGTTGAGCTTGCCGTTCTCCAGCAGGCCGACGGTCCGGCCCTCCAGCCCGGCCAGCGCCGCCGCCCGGCTCAGGTTCCGCTCCGGCCCCGGAACCGTGGGGTCGCAAAGAAGCATGCCTGTCGTCTCCCGTCCGTTGTCGGTTTCAGTCTATTCGCAATCGACACACATGCCGATGGGCTTCCACGGTTTGCCCGATATTCAGCCGCCGCCGCCCGCATACTCGGCGAGCGTCATGACTGCGCCGCCATGAGCGGTCGGCGCAACCGCATTTGCAAAGCGACGGTCGGCCGTCACGACAGTCGCGCCGATACGATGGGCCAGCGCGAGATACATGAAGTCGTAAACCGGCCTGTCGACCGCCAGCGCGATCCGGATTGCATCCGCGCCGATCGTTTCATCGGCGTGCCACTGCACCGGCATCCCGGAAACCGAAGCCATCAGGGCGCTTGCCTTGCCATGCTCCATCTGGCCCCGACGCGCCTTGCTCCAGAGCGCATTAGCCAGTTCTGCCGCCATCAGGCGCGGCGCATGAAGGTCATGCCTACCTGTCGCCAATTCACGCGCGGCTTCGAAATCTTCCTCGGGCACCAGCCATTTGACCGATACGCTGGCGTCAACGACCAGCCGCATCAGTAGCCGAGATGGGGACGGTGGCCGCGGTCGCGATCCTCGCGAATCAGCACCCAGCCGGGCGTATGTTCGCGCCCTTCAAGCGAACGCCGCAAGGGATCGACCATGGCCCAGAAGGCGGCGCGTTTGGCCTCCATGTCGTCGTCCTCAACCGCGCATTCCAGGATATGGCGCACCTCGCCTTCCAGGGACCGGTTGTTGCCCGACGCGCGGTCCTTGAGGCGCCGGACCACCTCGTCATCGAGCTGCCGCACATTAATCGCCGCCATCTCTCGATCCTCGAATATCTGCTATCGAATTGATAGCACAGCGAGGCGGGACGAGACAATCGCCCGCATTTGGAACGACAGCCGGCTCGCGCCCCGCCTACTCGCAGTCGATGCACACGCCGATGGGTTTCGACTGCATGAGCGAGCCGCGGCCGCGGCTCCAGGAGGGGATGAAGCTGGAATGGCCGCCGGCGTCGCCGCCGCCCATGAGGATCAGGATGTCGTCCGGGCCGAGGCCGCGGTGGAAGTGGCCGTCTCCGGCCAGCGGGTGGACGCCCTCCTCGCCGTGCTGCTTGCCGTATTCGACGTCGCGGTGCTTGCCGACGGATTTCATGCCCTCGACGGTGCGGCACGCATGGGCGAACAGGTATTTCTGCGCCTGCCTCCGCGTCCAGCCGGCGCCGGCGAGGATGCGCATATGCTCCGGCGCCATTACCAGGGCGGACTGGCCAAGCGTGATGCAGCCGTAATTCGCCATCGCGTCGGCGAAGGTCCCGAGAATCTGCTCCGGCGTGTTGCCGCCATGGTTCTCGATATTGCAGAAGCCGCCGCCGGCGAACACCGTGACGCTGCTGACCCCCTCGGGATAGCCCTGCTCCTCGCAGAGCAGCGGCCAGGGATTGCCGCGGCTGCGCTCCGCGATGCAGAAGGTGAATTTGCCGGGATGGCCCTGGGTCGATTTGTCGGAAATGCCGGGGACCATCCGGAAGACGTTCATCAGGATGAGCCGGACGGCCCGGCCGATGGTGGCGTTGGCGCGGTTGCCGGGGCCGAACAGGTTCACATCCGCGTTCATGCCGATGTCGTCCGCGAAGGGGCCGCTGATGACCAGCAGCGGGGCCGAGCCGCCGGTGGAGGCGGTCGAGCCGTGGAAGTTGAAGCCGGGCTCGTTCATGGCCTCGAAGGCCGCGACCAGCACCGGGAAATATTCGGGCCGGCAGCCGGCCATGACGGCGTTCACCGCCGCGGCGTGGACCGTGCATTCGAGGCCCGTCGCGGGATGGCGGGCGATGGGCGTCTCGGGCGGGCGGCCCTCATAGCCGAGCATCTCTTCCACCCGCCCGGCGGCCGGCGGCACCACGGGCAGGCCGTCCGTCCAGCCCTGCTCGTAGCAATAGTCGATGGCGGCGAGCGGGTCGTCGGGAACCTCGTGCAGGCGTTCGGCGTCGTAGGGCATGGGGCGCGCTCCGCTTGGCCTCCGGTTGCCACCCTATAGCGCATGGTGAATTATCCCGCCAACAGGATCGCCGGACGCGCAAGAGGGGGAACCGGGACCGTGGCGACAATCGACAAGCTGGAAATCGACCTGTTCCGCCTGCCGCTGCCGGTGGCGATGGAGGCGTCGGCCGCGGGCGTGATGACCGCCTTCGACATGGTGACGGCGCGGATGACCGACAGCGACGGCGTTTCGGGCGTCGGTTACACGGTGATGCACGAAGGGCAGGGCGGCCCCATCGCGGCGATGTGCGACGGCTCCTTCCGTGCCAGCATCGAGGGCCGGGACCCGGACCTGATCGAGACGATCTGGCGGGACATCTACAAGCGCCACCACTATGCCGGGCGGGGCGGGGCGACCGGCTTCGCGATGGCGGCGGTGGACGTCGCGCTCTGGGACCTGAAGGGCAACAGGCTGGGCGCGCCGCTCTGGCGGCTGCTCGGCGGGGCCGACCCGAGCGTGCGCGCCTATGCCGGCAATATCGACCTCAACTTCCCGGTGGACCGGCTGCTGGAAGGCGGCATGGCGAGCGTCGAGGCGGGCTTCCGGTCGGTCAAGATGCGGCTCGGCCGCCCGACCTTGCGGGAGGACATCGCCCGCGTCGAGGCGATGCGCAACCATCTGCCGGACGAGATCGAGCTGATGGCGGATGCCAACGAGGCCTGGCGGGTCGAGCAGGCGATGCGCGCCATGACGCTCCTGCAGCCCTTCGACCTTGTCTGGCTGGAGGAGCCGATTGCGCCCGACAACACGGCCGGCTACGCGCATCTGCGCTCGCTCGGAAAGGTGCCGCTGGCGGCGGGTGAGAACCACCACACGCTCGCCGAGTTCGCCGCGCTGATCGGCGCCGGCGGGGTCGATTTCCCGGAGCCCGACCTCACCACCTGCGGCGGCATCACGCCCTTCATGAAGGTGGCGCACCTCGCCGAAGCGCACGGCCTGCCGGTGATGAGCCACGGCGCGCACGACCTGCACATCCACCTGCTGGCCGC
>JAJECZ010000486.1 GCA_022821735.1 Alphaproteobacteria bacterium
GCTATCGTCTCGGCCGCAGAATAGCGCAGCGCGCCTGAAAGTCCTTCCAGCGCCGCGATCGCGGCTTCCGGCCGTCCTGCATCCAACTCGGTCATCCCCCGGAACAGCCGCGCCAGATCGCGATAGACCGGGGCCGCGTCCTCGTCGGCTGCAAGCGCTTCATAGCGCGCAAGCGCCGCTTCCGTATCGCCCTTGCGGGCCAGTTCCGCGGCTTCGCCGAACCGCGCCAGCAGGCCGGCTCCGCCGCCCTCCGCCGCCAGTACGGCAAATGCAGCCGCGGCATCGGCCGGCTTCTCCGCGTCGGCCAGCACCGCAGCTTCTTCCAGCCGCAGGCTCGCCTCGGCCGCGGCTTCCGCCTGCATATGCTTCCAGAGTTGGAATCCGCCGACCGCCAGAACGGCCAGCACGGCCGCGCCGACGACGAACGCGCCGTATTTCCGCCAGAGCTCCTTTGCGCGCTCGGCGCGGACTTCCTCGTCCACCTCGCGAAATATATCGGCCACACTGCCTCTCCCGGACCGCCGCCGCCTTATAGCTTTCACCGGCCCCTGTGCGCAAACATCGTCGACGGTCCCGGATTCGGCATATTCCGGCTGGACGGCGCGCAGGCTTTCGGGGCACCATGGAATCATGGGCCAGCCGGGAGGGACAGGGAGGCCATGGGAGAGGTCGTCGCGCTCGAAAACCAATACCGTCCGGCGAAGCCGGTCTATTTCGACAAGAGAGAGCTTCGCCACCTGATGAATGTCTATAGCCGGCGCGTGTCGGCAGGGGAGTGGCGGGATTACGCGATAGACTCCCAGCGCGGCCAGGCCGTATTCTCGATTTTCCGGCACACGTCCGAGGCGCCCCTCTACCGCGTCGCCAAGACCGGACACAAGGGACGGTCGGCGGCGGAATATTCGGTGAGCGAGGGTCCGCGTCTGCTGAAGCGGGGGCCGAATATCCGCGACGTGCTGATGGTGATTGAACGCCGGCTCGAACTGGTCACCTGACGGCAAGCCTGCCGGCCGGACTGGTCCGGACCGTAAACCCGATCAGCTCGACCGATCCGGGACAGGTTCCCGACCGGCGCGCTGCCGCCTGTTACGGCCTCTCCTCCTTGAGCATCATGTGGGCCGCCTTCTCGGCGATCATCATTGTGGGGGCGTGGGTGTTGCCGTTGGTGAGGGTCGGCATGACGGAGGCGTCCGCCACCCGAAGGCCGGCCACGCCATGCACGCATAGGCGCGGATCGACAACCGCCATCGGATCGACGCCCATCTTGCAGGTGCCGACCGGATGGTAGATCGCAAATCCCGCCTCGCGAGCGAAACCCAGCCACTCATCGTCGGACTGCACCTCCGACCCCGGCAGCTCCTCGAAGGCGACATGACGGCGCATCGCCGCCGTCTCCATCAGCGCACGCGCGATCTTCATGCCACCGATCAGAGCCTGGCGATCGAACTCCACCGACAGGTAGTTGCCCCTGATCGACGGTTGCTCATCTGCCCGGGGAGAGCGGATGTGGATCGCGCCGACGCTTTCCGGGCGCGTCTGGTAGGTGCCGATGGTCATGCCGGGTGTGCGCGCTAGCGCCTTGGTCCGCGGGTCGTCGTAGCTTGCCGGGACGATGTGGTACTGTACGTCGGGTGCAGCTAGGTCGTCGCGCGTGCGCACGAAACCTGCAACGACGCCGGGGGTCATCGTCAACAGGCCGCGTCGCGTGAACGCATAGCGCAGCACCTCGCCGGCGAATGAGAGCCCGCGCGACTTCTCGTTGAAGGTAACGGGGCGTGCGATCCGCCAGGATTTTCGGACCATGTAGTGGTCGCGGTAGTTCTCTCCGACGCCCGGCAGGGCTGCCTGCACCTCGATTCCCTGGGCCTGCAGCACCTCCGGATCGCCAATGCCGGACAGCTCCAGCAGCTGTGGAGATTGCACGGCGCCGGCCGACAATGCGATTCCGCGCGCGGCCGCCGCCCGTTCCAGCCTGTCGCCCCGCCGATATTCGACCGCGACGGCGCGCCCGTCCTTCACAACTACGCGCTCGACCAGAGCATGGGTGCGCAGTTCGATATTGGGGCGCTTCAATGCGGGCTTCAGGAAGGCCCGGAAGGCGCTGTGCCGGAGTCCGGCCTTCTGGCACACCTGATAGTAGGCGAACCCGTCCTGCAAGGCGCCGTTATAGTCCGGGTTGCGCGGATAGCCGAGCTCTTCGCCGCCGCGAATGATGTCGTCGGTGAGGTCGAAACGGTCGCGCATGTCGGAAACGCTGAGTTCTCCCGAGCCGCCGCGAAAGGCGGGATCGCCGCCCTCGCGTCGCTCGGACTTCTTGAAGAAGGGCAGTACTTCTTTCCAGGACCAGCCGCGATTGCCCATCTGCGCCCAGTCGTCGAAATCGCGGGCATTGCCACGCACATACAGCATCCCGTTGATCGAGGAGGAGCCGCCCACGACCTTGCCGCGCGGCAGGGGCATGACGCGGTTGTGCGTGTAGTCCTCCGGGTCGATCTCGAAGCGCCAGTTCACGGCGTCGCCGTTGAGGGTTCTGGTGTAGCCGGCAGGGATATGGATGAACGGGTTGCGGTCCATCCCGCCCGCCTCCAGCACCAGCACCCGATGGCCGGCCCGCTCGGAAAGGCGCGCGGCCAGAACGGAGCCGGCCGAGCCGGTGCCGACAACGATCCAGTCGAAGCTGCCGGCGTCCTGTGCGCCGCCGTTCACAGGTCCACCGATTCCTTCACGCGCCGCATGGCCTCGATATGCGCCTCCGCCCCCCGAAGGCCCGCATCCATCGTGTTCACCGTCAGGTGGGATGCATCGACGCCCCGCCAGAAGTCGATGTCGGCCTGCCAGGACTCGGGGCCGGCGACGGCGCCCCGTTTGGCGTAGCGCAGCCAGGACTCGATCCCGATTGCGGCCGGGTCCCGCCCTGCGGCGCGGGCGTAATCCCGGAGCCGCTCGATGCGCGCCGCCGTCTTGTCCGACGGGGTGACGAGCGGGAACCAGCCGTCGCCGATCCGGCCGATGCGCTCGATCGTCGCCTCGGCATGGCCGCCGATCCAGATCGGGATCGGGCGCTGCACGGGCAGGGGGTTGAGGCCGGCGTCCCGAAATTTGTGCCAGCGGCCCTCGAAAGTCACAAGCTCCTCGGTCCAGAGTCGCCGCAGCAGGGCGATCTGTTCCTCCGAGCGTTTGCCTCGATTGCCGAAGTCCTCGTTCAACGCCTGGAACTCGACCTGGTTCCAGCCGACGCCGATGCCGAGCCGGAGCCGCCCGCCGGAGAGGATATCGACTTCCGCCGCCTGTTTTGCGACGAGCGCCGTCTGGCGCTGCGGCAGGATGAGGATGCCGGTGACGAACCCGATCCGCTCGGTCAGCCCCGCAAGCCAGCCGAACAGCACCATCGGCTCGTGGAACATCGACTTGTGCGTATAGGGGCCGGTCAGCGTATGCGCGGCCGGGTCAGCCCCCAGCACATGGTCGAAGGCGAGCAGGTGCGCATAGCCCAGTTCCTCGGCCGCCTGCGCAAAGTCGCGGCAGGCGACCGGGTCGGCCCCGATCTCCGTCTGCGGAAAGACAACGCCGAGCTTCATGTCAGAACCTCCCGTCCGGGCCGCGCATCTCGTTCAGGTCACCTTCCCCGCCCGACCCGCGCATCCGCCGCGCTTCGTCGAGGCTTAGGGGTTCCACGACGTCCGCACCGCGTTTCGCGCCGGACCGGCGGCGACCCGTCGCTTCGGCGCGATCACGGTCGTCCATGTCTTTTGCAGTGTGTGTCATGGGCCAGGACCATAAGTTGAACGCTGCGAAAGCCAAACCCGCTCAATATCCCGGCGGGGGCTGGAAGCCGCCGAAATGGCGTTCGATCAGGCGGGCGGTATGGATGCAGGCCCTGTCGCCGAGATAGGGGCCGACGATTTGCACGCCGCCGGGCAGGCCGTCGCTTGCGATGCCGGCCGGGGCTACGGCGCCGGGCAGGTAGCAGACGCCGTTAAAACCCGCCCAGAACAGCTGGTCGGTCGTCGCCACCTCGCGATTGTTGACCCGGACCGTGCGCTGGTAGCGCTCACCCTCATGGTCGTGTGGGAAGGCGGTCGAAGCCGCGACAGGGCAGAGCAGCACGTCCCAGTCCCGGAAGAAGCGGTGCCAGGCCCAGCGGAAATGCTCGCGCCGCTCGCGGAGCGCCAGCCACTCGCGGTGCCGCATGGTGTTGCCGCGCGCCATGCGGGCGTAGTAGCTCGGGTCGTCCGTGCCGAGGCGTTCCACGGCGTCCTCGTGCTCGCGCAGCACGGCTTCCGGCTGGCGGGCGCTGGTTGCGGCCCGCAGCAACAGGATGTAGTTCTCGTGCAGCGCCACCATGTCGATCTCGGGTCGGGCGGTGTCGCTCACGACCGCGCCGGCGGCGGCAATGCGGTCCACCAGGCCCTGCAGCAGGTCGCCATACACCGAATCGACCTCGGACGGCTCCGCCTCGAGCATCACGGCGACGCGCAGGCCCTCGAAGCCGGGGACACGCGGCCCGGGCAGGTCGAGCCTGTAGCCGGCCGCTTCCATCTCGTCAGGCCCCGCCATGGCGTCAAACGCCGCCTCCAGATCGTCCGCAGAACGCGCCAGCGGCCCGACCACGGAGATGTCCGACTGCGCCAGCACGCCCGGCAAGGCCTGCCCGCGCGGCGGGCAGATGCCCCAGCTCGGCTTGTGGCCGAACACGCCGCAATAATGCGCGGGGTTGCGGATCGAGGCGCCGATGTCGCTCCCGGCCTCGATGCCTGTCATGCCGGCCGCGAGCGCCGCGCCGGACCCGCCGGAGGAGCCGCCCGGCGTCCGCCCGAGGTCCCAGGGATTATTGGTGACGCCGTAAATGTCGTTGTAGCTCTGCCAGTCGGCGAGCATCAGCGGCACGTTGGTCTTGCCGAACAGGTTGACGCCGGCGGCCTTCAGCCGCTGCACCGACACGCTGTCCGTCTCCGCGATATTGTCGCGAAATTCGGGATCGCCCCAGGTCGAGGGCGAGCCGGCCAGGTCGTAGCTTTCCTTGATCGTCATCGGCACGCCGTGGAGCGGCGGCAGGTCTCCGCCCCGGACGGTTTCGCGGTCGGCGGCGCGCGCTGTCTCGCGCGCGCCCTCGCGATCCTCCCAGATGACTGCATTGAGGGCCGGGTTGTGTTCGTCGACGCGCGCGAAGTAGAGGTCGAGCAATTCCTCCGCCCCGATCTCCCGCTTGCGGATCATGGCAGCGAGTTCGGTTGCGGACTTGAAGGCGGTCTCGGTCATTCCGGCTCTCCCCCGTTTTCTCCCGGCGCGCTATATTGCTCGCAGAACAGGGGAGGCGTGACAATGGATTTCACCCCGATTTCGGGCGCGTGCGGCGCGGAGGTCTCGGGCATCGACCTGGAGCGGGAACTGACCCCGGAGCGCGTGGAAGCGCTGCAGGCCGGGCTCGGCGAATACGGCGTGCTGGTGTTTCGCGGACAGAGGGTCTCGCCTGAGGGCCATCTTGCGATGGGCGAGGCGTTCGGCGGCGTCAACATCAACCGCTTCTTCAAGGCGGTGGACGGCTGGCCGGGTATCGCCGAGGTGCGCAAGGAGCCCGAGCAGAAGGTGAATATCGGCGGCGAGTGGCACACCGACCATACCTACGACGTCGAGCCGGCGCTCGGATCGATTCTGGTCGCGCGCGAATTGCCGCCCTTCGGCGGCGACACGCTGTTCTCCAGCATGTATGCCGCTTACGACGCCCTCTCGGACGGGCTGAAGGCGATGCTTTCCGGCATGAAGGCCGTGCATTCGAGCCGCCATGTCTTCGGGACCGGCGCTTACTATCTGACGGACGGCAGCGATCTTGCCGGCCGGTACGGCAACCGGGAGGCCGCGACGCAGGACGCGGTGCATCCGGTCGTCATCCGCCATCCGGTAAGCGGCCGGCCCTCGCTCTATGTGAACCGCGGCTTCACCATCCGCTTCGACGGCTGGACGGTCGAGGAGAGCCGCCCGCTGCTGCAGATGCTCTATGAGCACGGGAGCCGCCCGGAATTCACCTGCCGGGTGCGCTTCGAGCCGGGCACGGTGGTCTTCTGGGACAACCGCGCGACCTGGCACTGCGCGCTCAACGACTATGCCGGCCACCGCCGCCTCATGCACCGCGTCACGGTGGAAGGTGCGCCCCTGCCGGCCTGGCGGCTCGAGGCGGAGCGCGCCGCCGCCTGAGCGGGCCGGACCCCGCTCAGCCGTAGAACAGCCGCGGCAGGGCGAGCGAAAGCGCGGGAAATGCGACCAGGAGCGCAAGGCGCCCGATATCGGCGCACCAGAACGGCGTCACGCCCTTGAAAACCGTGCTCGTCTTGACGTCCTTGAGCACGCCCGAGAGCACGAAGACGTTGAGGCCGACCGGCGGCGTTATCAGGCTGATTTCGGTGACCACGACGGCAATGATGCCGAACCAGACCAGAATCGCCTCCGCGCCCAGCCCCGCATAGCCCAGCCCCTGCACGACCGGGAAAAAGATCGGGATCGTCAGCAGCAGCATCGAGAGGCTCTCGAAGACGCAGCCGAGCACGAGATAAATCGCGAGGATGATCGCGATCACCACCAGCGGCGGCAGATCGTATCCCGTAACCAGCGAGAGCAGGCCGGCCGGCAGCCCGCCCCGGTTTACGAAGTTCGAGAAGATCAGCGCGCCGATCAGCACTGTGAACAGCATCGCCGTGGTGCGCGCGCTGTCGGTCAGCACTTCGAGCAGCGACCGCCAGGTGAGCGTGCCTCGGGCGAGCGCGATGATGAAGGCGCCGCCGGCCCCGATGCCGGCGGCCTCCGTCGGGGTAAACAGCCCGCCGTAAATGCCGCCCATCACCAGCACGAACAGCAGCAGCGTGCCCCAGACGCCGCCGAGCGCCGCCAGGCGTCCCCGCCACGGGGTGCGCTCGGCTCTCGGTCCCTCCTCGGGGCGCCGCCAGACCACCCACTGCACGGCGCCGAGGTAGAACAGCACCCCGACGAGGCCGGGAATGAAGCCGGCGGCGAACAGTTCGCGGATGCTGGTCTCCGTCATCAGCCCGTAGATCACGAGAATCACGCTGGGCGGGATCAGAATGCCGAGCGTGCCCCCGGCGGCGATCGAGGCCGAAGCGAGGCTGTCCGAATATCCGTAACGGCGCATCGGCGGCATGGCCACCTTGGACATCGTCGCCGCCGTCGCGAGGCTCGAGCCGCAGATCGCCGAGAAGCCGCCGCAGGCGACGATCGTCGCCATCGACAATCCTCCGCGCCTGTCGCCGAGAAAAGCGTGGGAGGCGGCGTAGAGCTCGCCGGAGAGACCCGCCCGCGACACGAGATTGCCCATCAGGATGAACAGCGGCACCACCGACAGGCCGTAGGAAAGCGCCGTCTCGGAAACCAGCGTGCCGACCATGGAAAGCGACGGCTTCCATCCCGTCAGATAGCCGAAGCCGGCAAAGCCCACCAGGCCCATCGCGAAAGCGATCGGCATTCTGAGGAACACCAGAACGAGAAGCGCGGCAAAGCCAATGAAAACGACGTCCATGTTCCCCGAACCGCTATCTGGTCAGGCGGTTCCGCCGCCGTCCGGCGCATCATTCGCGGC
This sequence comes from Alphaproteobacteria bacterium, assembly GCA_022821735.1. Lineage (GTDB taxonomy): Bacteria > Pseudomonadota > Alphaproteobacteria > Bin95 > Bin95 > Bin95. The sequence goes on from JAJECZ010000486.1 coordinate 7,586, forward strand.
GCCGGCCGCCGAAAGCGCCGTCCGCGCGTGGCGCGCGGTGTTGACGACAAACGCCGCCGCGCCGCAGCCGCTGAGCACGGCGATGAAGTAGTTGATCGGCGCCAGCCTGATTTCGAGAAACTCGGTCGCGTCGCCGTAATCGGCAGTCAGGCCGGCGATGATCCAGACCCGCCAG
>JAJECZ010000393.1 GCA_022821735.1 Alphaproteobacteria bacterium
GCCCATGCCGTCGCGGATGACCTTGCCGCCGCCGAATTTCACTTCGTCGCCATAGGCGGTGAAATCCCGCTCGACCTCGATGAAGAGCTCGGTGTCGGCAAGGCGGACCCGGTCGCCCATGGTCGGCCCGAACATGTCCGCATAGTCGCGCCGAGGGATCGCATAGGCCATGTCAGCGCTTCCCGTCGAGCGCACCCATGATGCGCCCGTTGAAGCCGATGGCGCGCCGGCCGCCGCGATAGGGGACCAGAGGCGCAAGGCGCGTCTGGCCCGGCTCGAAGCGCATGGCGGTGCCGGCGGGGATGTCGAGGCGCCACCCCCGCGTCCGCTCGCGGTCGAACTGCAACGCCGGATTGACCTCGAAGAAATGGAAGTGGCTGCCGACCTGGACGGGCCGGTCGCCGCTGTTCGCGACCTCGATCTCCCTGGTCTCAAGGCCCTGGTTGAGCAGAAGCTCGCCCTCGGCAGTCAGGATTTCGCCCGGAATCATCGCATCCCCCCTCAGCGGATCGGGTTGTGGACGGTGACCAGCTTCACCCCGTCGGGGAAGGTCGCCTCCACCTGTACGTCGTGGATCATCTCGGCCACGCCCTCCATCACCTGCTCCCGCGAGATCACATGCGCGCCCGCCTCCATCAGCTCGGCCACGCGCCGCCCGTCGCGCGCGCCCTCGACGACGAAATCGGAAATGAGGGCGACGGCTTCAGGGTGGTTGAGCCGCACGCCGCGCTCCAGCCGGCGGCGGGCGACGATGGCGGCCATGGCGACCAGCAGCTTGTCCTTTTCCCGGGGGGTAAGACGCATGAGAAAACCGTTCTCCTTCAGCAAAGCCAGACGCGCGGGGCGAGCGCCGGACGGCCGAATGCGGACGCGCGGAACAGGCCGAGCAGCTCCGCAAGCTCGCGCTTGAACGCGCCGCCCTCGCGGGCGAGGAACCGCACCGCCACCAGCCCCCGGACCGCGCTCGCGCCCGCGAAGGCCGACATGTCCGCCAGCAGGCCGCGAAGCTCCTCCAGGCGGTCCGGCGCATCCGGCGCGGCATAGATCAGCGTCGCCGACACGCGCGCGCCGCGAAAGCCGGCCTCCGATGCGGCCGCGGGCCCGAACGCGCCGCTGCCGATGCGAAGCGCATCCCGCCAGACGGGCCGGCCGTCCCGGTCGATCCGCCAGCGGTCGGCAAGGCCGCCGTCCACCATCCGCTCGCCATGCGCGGCGCGGCCGAACACCAGCGTCTCGACCGCCAGCAGCCGCGCATCGCCCGCTATGTCCACCTCGATCCGGCGGTTGAGCCGCGCGCCGTCGAACAGGATCGTTTCCTGCGGCAGCCATTCCAGCGCAGCGCGCGGCCCGAGGGTCAGCCGCGTCACCCATTCCGCCGGCGCGTCGATGGCGCGATACACCTTCTCGGCCGCCTGGCCGGTCACGACGGCCTCCGCTCCCGGACCGACAGCCACCCCGACCTCGCACCGGTCTCCGCCGGCGATGCCGCCCGCCAGGTTTGCGAGCACCGCTTCCGGCACGCCGTTCGCGGGGCGCGGCGTCAGGATCCGCATGGGCGCGCGGGAATAGCGCTCGACGAGCGCACTGCCGCCCTCCCGCGCCTCGAAGCGCAGCACGGCCCGCCCGCGGCTCCGCTGGAGCGCGAGGTCAGACGCTGAGACGGCGCTGCAACTCGTCTTCATCGAGTTCCCCCGGGCGGCCCTGCATGACGACTTCGCCCCGGTCCATGACCACGAACCGGTCGGCGAGTTCCCGTGCAAAGTCGAAAAATTGCTCGACGAGCAGGATGGCAATGTCGCCCCGCGCGGCCAGCTGCGAAATCGCAGTGCCGATCTGCTTGATGATCGAGGGCTGGATGCCCTCGGTCGGCTCGTCCAGCACCAGGAGGCGCGGGCGGGTGGCCAGCGCCCGGCCGATGGCTAATTGCTGCTGTTGCCCGCCGGAAAGGTCGCCGCCGCGCCGGCGCAGCATGTCGCGCAGCACGGGGAACAGTTCGAAGACGTCCTCGGGCACCGTGCGTTCGGCGCGCGGCAGCATGCCAAGGCCGGTCCTCAGGTTCTCCTCGACCGTGAGCCGCGGGAAGATCTCCCGCCCCTGCGGCACGAGGGCAAGACCCGCGCGGGCGCGGTCGGCCGCTGTCAGGCGGGTGATATCCGCGCCTTCCCACTCCACCTTGCCCCGGCGCAGCGGAACATGGCCGACAAGCCCCCGGATGAGGCTGGTCTTACCGACGCCGTTGCGCCCGAGCACGCAGGTGACCTCGCCCTTCAGCGCGGTGAGCGACACGCCCTTCAGCGCCTGGCTGGCGCCGTAATAGAGGTCGGCGTCGCGGATCGTCAGCATGGTCTCGCCATCGCCTCAGCGCCCCAGATAGACTTCGATGACGGACTCGTTGGCCGAGACCGCGTCGAGCGTGCCTTCGGCCAGCATCGCGCCCTCGTGCAGCGCCGTTACCCGGCAGTCGAGCGCGCGCACGAACTCCATGTCGTGCTCGACCACGATGACGGAGCGCTCGCCCCCCGCGATCCGTTTCAGCAGCCGCGCGGTCCGCATGGTTTCCGCATCGGTCATGCCGGCGGCGGGTTCGTCGATCAGCAGGATGCTCGGGTCCTGAACCAGCAGCATCCCGATCTCCAGCCACTGTTTCTGGCCGTGGCTGAGCAGGCCGGCGCTGTCGCCCGCCCGCTCGCGGAGCGCGATGAGGTCCAGCACCTCTTCGATGCGCTCGCGCTGCTCGCCGGACAGGCGCGCGAACAGGGTTCGCCGGGCGCGGCGGTCGGCGCGGCAGGCGAGCTCCAGGTTCTCGAACACGCTATGCGCCTCGAACACGGTCGGGCGCTGAAATTTGCGTCCGACGCCGAGCCCGGCGATGGCGGCCTCGTCGAGGCGGGTCAGGTCGTGGCGGCCGTGCAGCAGCACCTGCCCCTCGTCCGGCCGCGTCTTGCCGGTGACGACATCCATCATGGTCGATTTGCCGGCGCCGTTCGGCCCGATGACGGCCCTGAGCTCGCCCGGCTCCAGATAGAGGCTGAGCCGGTTGAGCGCCCTGAAGCCGTCGAAGCTGACAGTGATGCCGTCAAGATAAAGCGCGGCATTGCTGATCGCGGGGTGTTCAGCCATGGTGGCCCCGCCCGTCCCGCCAGCGGGCCCAGAGGCCCGGGATTTCGCCGAGAATGCCCCTCGGGATGAACAGCGTAACGGCGACGAACAGGCCGCCCAGCACGAAGAGCCACATCTCCGGGGCCGCGCCCGTCAGGAAGCTCTTGGCGTAGTTGACCAGCACCGCGCCGAGCGCCGCGCCGACCAGCGTGCCCCTGCCGCCGACCGCCACCCAGATGACGATCTCGATGGAGTTGGCGGGCGAGAATTCGCCGGGGTTGATAATGCCGACCTGCGGCACATAGAGCGCGCCGGCCACGCCCGCCATCATCGCCGAAACGGTGAAGGCGAGGATCTTGTAATGCTCCGGCCGGTAGCCGAGGAAGCGCGTGCGCTGCTCGGCGTCCCGGACCGCGACCAGCACACGCCCGAACTTGCCGACCGTCATCCAGCGGCAGAGCAGGTAGCCTCCGGCGAGCGCAGCGGCGGAGGCAAGCAGCAGGCCGGCCCGCATCCCGGCGTCCTTCAGGTCGAGCCCGAACAGGTCCTTGAAGTCGGTCAGGCCGTTATTGCCGCCGAAGCCCATGTCGTTGCGGAAGAAGGCGAGCATCAGGGCGAAGGTCATCGCCTGGCTGATGATCGAGAGATAGACGCCGGTGACGCGGCTGCGGAAGGTGAGCCAGCCGAACAGGAAAGCCAGCGCGCCGGGCACGGCCAGGCACATCGGCAGCGCGAACCAGGCCGAATCGAAGCCGTGCCAGTACCAGGGCAGCTCCTTCCAGTCGAGGAACACCATGAAGTCGGGAAGCTCGGGATGTCCATAGACCCCGCGCTCGCCGATCTGGCGCATCAGGTGCATGCCCATGGCGTAGCCGCCAAGCGCAAAGAAGGCGCCGTGCCCGAGGCTGAGGATGCCGGCGAAGCCCCAGACGAGATCGACGCTGAGCGCCAGCAGGGCGAAGCAGAGATACTTGCCGATCAGCCCGACCATGTAGTTGGGCACATGCAGCACCGCGCCTTCCGGGAGCACGAGGTTCAGCAGCGCCGCGCCGGCCGCCAGCACCGCCAGCGCCGCCAGGAAAATGCGTCCCTTGAGGTCCAGCAGCCGCACGGGATCAGAGCTCCGCCGCCCGCCCGCGCATGGCGAAGAGGCCCTGCGGGCGGCGCTGGATGAACAGGATGAGCGCGACCAGGATGACGATCTTGCCGAGCACCGCGCCGGAGAAGGGTTCGATGAACTTGTTGACGACGCCGAGCGACATGGCGCCGACGAGTACGCCCCAGAGATTGCCGACGCCGCCGAACACGATGACCATGAAGCTGTCGACGATGTAGGCTTGGCCCAGATTGGGGCTCACATTGTCGATCTGGCTGAGCGCCACGCCGGCCATGCCCGCCACGCCCGAGCCGAGCGCGAAGGTCATCGAGTCCACCTTGCGCGAGCGGATGCCCATGGCGTTCGCCATCGGGCGGTTCTGCGTCACCGCGCGCATTTCGAGGCCGAAGGCGGTGTAGCGGATGACCGCCATGACCGCGGCCAGCACGGCGAGCGAGAACAGGATAATCCAGATGCGGTTGTAGGTGATCGCGACGCCGCCCGCGAGCTCCATGGCGCCGCTCATCCATTCGGGGCTGCCCACCTCGCGGTTGGTCGGCCCGAAGATCGTCCGGACCGCCTGGCGCAGGACGAGGCTGACCCCCCAGGTGGCGAGCAGGGTTTCCAGCGGCCGCCCGTAAAGCCAGCGTATGACGGACCGCTCCAGCCCGACGCCGAGCGCCGCGGCGGCGAGGAATGCCGCCGGTACGGCGACAGCAAGGGACAGGCCGAAAAATTCCGGCGCGAAGGTGCGGAACAGCTCCTGGACCACGAAGGTGGCGTAGGCGCCGACCATCACCATTTCGCCATGCGCCATGTTGATGACGCCCATGACGCCGAAGGTGATCGCGAGCCCGACCGCCGCCAGCAGCAGCACCGAGCCCAGGCTGATGCCCTGGAATACCGCGCCGAACTGGCGGTAGAGCTCGAGCCGGTCCTCGATCTGCTGCAGGGCGGCCCGGGCGGCCTCCCTGACGGCGGCGTCGGTCTTCGCGTCGCCGACGACCCGTCCGAGAAGCGCGCGCGCCTCCGGCGATTCGCTGGCGCCCAGCCGTTTCGCGGCCGCAATGCGCGCCGGCGGTGCCGAATCCGGGCCGATATCGACCGCCGCAAGCGCAAGCTCCACGGCGGCCCGCACATCCCCGTCGGCTTCGCTCTCCAGCGCGGCCGCAAGTGCCGGACGAAGGCCGGGGTCCGCGGATTTCAACAGGCCGGCCGCCGCTTCGAGCCGTAGGCCGCGGTCGGCATGGGTGAGGTTGAGACCGGCGAGCGCCTTGCGGATCGCCCGTCTCAGCCGGTTGTTGACCTTGACCTTCTTCAGCGATTTTGACGGCGCCGTCCCGGCCTGTTCGCCCGCGACCGGGTCGAACAGGTCGAATTCGCGGCCCCGCTTGGCCACGACGAACAGCCGCTTGTCGTCCTTGCGGTAGTAGAGCTTGCCATCGACCATGGCCGAGAGGATCGGCGCGGCGGCCGGATGTCCGGACGCCGCCAGCGCCTCGACGCCGGCCTGGCGCTTCCTGGCCGACTTCTCAGCCAGCAGGACGAGCGCCGCATCGATACCCTCGGACGCGCTGCCGCCGCCGGGAGCCAGGCAGGCTCCGGCGGCGAACAGGACAAGGACCAAACGGAAGATAGCGTTGCGGACCGCCAAGGCTCCACACCCCGTGTCGCGGGAAGGTTGCGGCGGCCGGAGCCGCCGCAATCCCGGTCAGAACATCGGCTTTTCGCAGTTGCCGCAGACCCAGGGATAGGTCCAGTCGGCGGTGAGCTTGGCGCTTTCCGGGATATAGTCGGACCAGGCGTCGCCCACCACCGGGCCGTCGGTCTCCCAGACGACCTCGAACTGCCCGTCGTCCTGCACCTCGCCGATCAGCACCGGCTTGGAGAGGTGGTGGTTGACATTCATCAGCGCCGTGTTGCCCGTCAGCGCGGTGACGGTCTGGCCGTACATGGCCTGCCGGACCGCATCAACATCAGTGCTGCCGGCCTGGTTCACCGCCTGCACCCACATCTTGAAGCCGATGTAATGGGCTTCCATCGGGTCGTTGGTGACGCGGTCCTCATCGCCGATGAAGGCGTGCCACTTCTCGATGAAGGCCTCGTTCTCGGGCGTCTCCACCGACATGAAGTAGTTCCATGCGGCGAGATGGCCGACCAGCGGGGCGGTGTCGATGCCGGCAAGCTCTTCCTCGCCGACGGAGAAGGCGACCACGGGCAGGTCCTCCGCCATCACGCCCTGGTTGGCGAGTTCCTTGTAGAAGGGCACATTGGCGTCGCCGTTGATCGTCGAGACGATGGCGGTCTTCTTGCCCTCGCTCGCAAACGCGCGGACCTTCGAGACGATCGTCTGCCAGTCGGAATGCCCGAAGGGCGTGTATTCCTCGAGGATGTCATCGTCGGAAATCCCTCTGGAATGCAGGAAGGCGCGCAGGATCTTGTTGGTCGTGCGCGGATAGACATAGTCGGTGCCGAGCAGGGCGAAACGCTCGGCGCCGCCGCCGTCCTCGCTCATCAGGTATTCGACGGCCGGGATCGCCTGCTGGTTCGGCGCCGCGCCCGTATAGAAGACATTGCGGGAGGACTCCTCGCCCTCATACTGGACCGGGTAGAACAGGAGGCCGTTCAACTCCTCGAACACCGGCAGCACCGATTTGCGGCTGACGGAGGTCCAGCAACCGAAGACGACGGCGACCTTCTCCTTCTCGATCAGTTCGCGCGCCTTCTCGGCGAAGAGCGGCCAGTCCGAAGCCGGATCGACCACGACCGGCTCCACCTGCTTGCCCAGCAGTCCGCCCTTCTTGTTGATGTCGTCGATGAGCATCAGCATGGCATCCTTCAGCGTCGTCTCGCTGATCGCCATCGTGCCCGAAAGGGAATGCAGGATTCCGACCTTGATCGTCTCGGCCATTGCAGGCGCCGCCGAGACCATTGCCGCGCCGGCGAAGAGGCCGGCTGCCGCCAGGCCCCGAAAGCGGCTCATCATCGTCTTCATTGCGTTTCGACTCCACGCACAGGTTTGCACTGCAGCAAGGGAAGCAAACTGCGTGCCAAACCGTGCAAACCGGACGCCGCAACCGATCGAGCGCCTTCTCGAGAAGCGGCAAGGCCGGATTTCAGGCAGTCCGCACTCGAAATGACCGATATTTACGCAATGGTCAAAAAACAGGCGCATTATCGCGGGCGGCCAGCCAAAGATGGCTTACCTGTTGCTAAACCCGGGGTTCCGACCATGAGGAAAACACCGCGAAAGACCCGCCTCGATTGATTTCGCGGATCGAACATCTTACCTTGACCGCCCTTGCCTGCACCCGTCGTCGCGCCGCAAGAATCCACGGAGCTGCATCATGAAAGCAATCACGCTCGGCGAGTCCGGTATCGGCGTATCCGAAATCGACCAGCCGAGCCCCAAACCCAACCACATTCTGGTGCGGGTGCGGGCGTGCGGGCTCAATCGGTCCGACCTGCTGACGACCCAGGGCCATTCATACGGCCATGTCGCCGGAGACGCGAAGGTAATGGGCGCGGAGTTCACCGGCGAGGTCGTCGAGATCGGCAGCGAAGCCGAGGGCATCAAAGTCGGCGACCGGGTGATGTGTCTTGGTGCAGCCGGCTGGGCCGAGTACGCCCTGGCCGACTGGCGCCGCGCATTGCCGATCCCGTCTGCCGATATTTCCTTCGAGCAGGCCGCTACCCTGGGTGGAGCGGCCCAAACGATGCACGACGCCGTTGTCACCCGCGGCCGCCTGGCCCTCGGCCAGACGATCCTCTTCCAGGGCGCCAGCAGCGGCCAAGGCCTGATGGGCATGCAGTTCGCAAGGGCGAAAGGCGCAAAGCTGGTGATCGGCACGTCGACCAACGCTGACCGTCGGGCAAGGCTGGCCGAATTCGGCGCTGACATGGCGCTTGATTCCCGGGACGGTACCTGGGTCGACCGGGTCCTTGAGGCGACCGATGGCGCGGGTGTCGCTGTCATCATCGACATGGTGTCGGGCTATGCCGCCAACCAGAACATGGCGGCGACCAAGGTCAACGGGTACATTGTCAATATCGGCCGGCTGGGCGGCAGTACCGGCGAGTTCGATTTCAATCTGCACGCGTTGCGCCGCATCAACTATATCGGAGTTACCGGCCGCACCCGTACGGTTGAAGAGTCCGGCGAGATTGCGCGGCTGACCCACGCGGATACCGACATCTGGAACGCGCTCGCAGCCGGCACTATCACAACGCCGATCGACAGCGTGTTCGCGCTGGAAGACGCCCGTGCAGCGCTCGACCGGATGGCGGCGAACGAACATTTCGGCAAGATCGTGCTGTCTGTGGGCGCCTGAGCAGCCGCGCGCCGGCACACCATCGGGAAGCGCCCGTTCGTTCGCTTTCAGACCGGACCGGAAAGCGTATTCCCCGCTGCGAGGCCCAACGATCGCGTCAATCCGCGCGTTCGCCGCTACCGCGGCGGCGAGACGGTCACGCGGCAGGCAGATCGCGGGCTTTCGGCAAGGGTTGCCGGGCTTGAGATATCGGCCCGGCAGCTTGCTAACGAAGACATTCCGGATGAATATGCGGACGGGCAAGCGACCCGCGTCTTCCGATCGTGGGAGAGCGGCGCTGGATTGCCTTAACCCCGGGAGATCAGGAAATGAGGAGCACCACTTCATTTGTATTGGCGCTGGGCGCGGCTTTCGCCGCAACGCTCGCGGCGCTCCCGCAGGCGGCCGATGCGGAGACCTTCGTGCTGCGGATCGGCGCCGGTCATCCGAGCAAGCCGGTACCCTATGTGCGCAAGATGGAGCACTACTTCGTCCCCACCGTGACCGAGCGCGTCGCGGCCGAGACGAGCCACAAAGTCCGTTTCATCCAGGCCTATGCCGGCACGGTTGCGAAAGTCCATGAGACCCTTGAGGCAGTCGAAAAGGGCCTGCTGGACATCGGCGGCTATTGCGTCTGCTTTGAAGGCGCCAAGCTGATGCCGATGAACCTCGACTATTTCATGCCTTTCACCACGCCCGACGTGCGGGTCCAGGTGGAGGTCAAGCGCCGCATCATGGCTGAGCATCCCGAGCTCTATGGCATGCTGGAAGAGAAGTACAAGCAGAAGCTGCTGGCGATTTCCGGCTGGGACAATTACGGCCTGGGCACGAAGTTCAAATGGGACAAGGTCAGCGAGTTGAAAGGCAGAAAGCTCCTCGGCGCCGGCCCCAACCTGCCTTGGATCGAGCGCTTCGGCGCGATCCCTGTCACATCGAGCCTGCCGGCCGCGTACAACGCCCTGGAGACCGGCGTTGCGTCCGGCGTTATCCTCTTCCCCGGCGCCTATTTCGGCTTCAAGTTCCATGAACCTGCACCGAACTGGAAGATCACCAATTTCGGCGCCATGGCACAAACCGTGCTGACTATGAACCTCAACACGCGCAACAAGCTGCCGGCCGAGATCGTCAAGATCATCGACGAGGAAGGGCTCATGTACGAACGCGTGGCGACCGAGGACGCCTACGAGTCCGAAGCCATCGGTTTCAAGAATCTGCGCGATGCGGGGATTCCGGTCACCGAATTGCCGGTCGACCAGCAGCGCGCATGGGCCGAAGCGCTCTCGGATTGGCCCAACGAGCGGGCGAACGACATGATCAGGGACTACGGCATCGACGGTGTGACGATCATGGCCAAGTACATCAAGTACATGGAAGAGGCTGGCCACAAGCACCCCTACATGTACGAATTCAAGCGGATGTAACCCCCTACGACATACGCTGCCTGACAAAGGGACGCGCCGCGTCTTGCCCGGCCATCCGCCGTTTCGGACGGCCGGCCCGGACCGAGAACGGTCCTGACGGTTCAAAGCGCGCCTGACGGCGAGAGGCGCGCTTCCTGTGGTCGCTGCGTGCGCAGGACGCGGTCTTTGGTCCTGGCGGTCAGCCATCTTAACCATGGCCGACCGGCCGGCGCCGCACCGGCCGGCTCGCGGAAACGATGGCGGTCCGTCAGACGAATTCGGTCAGCCAGGTCGCGAGCCCGGGGAAGACCCAGACCAGCAGCATCGCCACCAGCATGAGCAGCCAATAGGGCACCGAGCCGCGAAAGATCTCGCCGAGCGAGACATCGGGATCGGGAACCGCCCCTTTGACGGTATAGACGATCAGCCCGAACGGCGGGGTGAGAAGCCCCGCTTCGATGGCCAGGATACCGACGATCGCAAACGCTATCGGATGGAACTCGAGCCCGGCCGCCACCGGGGCGAAGACAGGTACCGTCAGGAGGATGATCGACGCGGAATCGAGCAGCATCCCCAGGACCAGCCAAATGGCGATCATCATCAAGACGATACCCGCGCCGCCCAGCCCCAGCGACAGCAGTGTGTCGCGAATTATGTCGATGATCCCGCCAAGCGCCAGGAAGCGTGAATACATGCCCGCGCACAGCAGCAGGATCATGATCGGCGCAGCGGTCTTGCCCGCATCGATCACCGCCTCGACCACGCCGCGCCAGCCCACCCCCTTGATCACGGCGAGAGCCATCGCGCCGAGCGCGCCAATGCCGGCGGCTTCGGTCGAGGTAAACAAGCCGCCCCAAATGCCGCCCAGCACCAGGACGATCAGCAGGGCGATGCCGATGCCGCTTACCACCTCGGAGGCCGACAAGGGCGGGTCGACCTCGCCCTCCGGGGCACTGGGCGCGATCGCGGGATCGCGGATCGCCGCCAGGATCACATAAGCGGCATAGAGCGCCGCCAGGATAGCGCCCGGTATGACGCCGGCGAGGAACAACTTGCCGATCGATTGCTCGGTGATGATTCCCCAGACGATCAGCAGGATACTGGGCGGGATCAGCATGCCGAGACAAGCGGAACCCGCGACCGAGCCGAGCGCGAACGTCCGCTTGTAGCCAAAACGGCGCATCTGCGGATAGGCGATCCGGCTGAACGCGGCGGCCGAGGCGATCGAGGTGCCGGTGACGGCGGCGAAGGCGGCGTTGCCGCTGACCGTGGCGACGGCGAGCCGGCCCGGCACGCGGCGGAGCAAGCGGTTGATCACCCGGTAGAGGTCGCCGGCAGCGCCCGACTTGGCGACGAGATCGCCCATCAGGATGAACAGCGGGATGGTGGCGAACACATAGTGGCGCAGAATCTCGTATGAGGCGCCTCCCACCTGGGCGGCTGCCAGATACCAGTCCTGGAAGATGAAGTAGGTGCCGATGAACGCGGTCACTCCCAGGGCGAGCGCAATGTGAACGCCGAGGAAAATCGCGATCATCATCCCGATCAGCGCCAGAACCATCAGCGTGCCGAGATCCATCGGCTTAGTCACCTTGGACGCTGTCGCTGCGCGCACCCGAGAATGCCCGCGCGATCTGGGTACCGTAGATCCCAACGATCAGGACCGCTGAGACGATGATGATCGTGCGGATCGGATAGACCGGCACCTCCAGTGCGCCGATGCCCTGGTATTCCTTGATCTCCCAGCCCTTGATCATGTCCTCCCAGCCGCCGACCGCGATGGCGGCGAACAGGGCGATGCCGATCCCGGCATTGAGGACATCGATGCCCCGGCGCGCGCCGCTGCCGACACGGTCATAGAGAATAGTGGTGCGCAGCATCGTGCCCACATGAATTGCCAGCGGTACCTGCAGGAAGATGATCGCCGGCACCGAATTGGTAACGATCTCGTCACCGCCCATGAACGTATTGAAGATGCCGCGACCGGTCACTTCGAGGGAAATCACTATGGCGATCGCGATTAGCCAACCCGCCGCGAGCGCATTTAGCCAGACGGCAATCCAGCCGAGGATTCGTGGTCCCATCCTGCTCCCTGGCCCTTAGTTCCTCTGCCGGATTCTTACGCCTCACCACTCACCGCTACGGCCCCACGCTGGACGATCGACCGGTTCATGCATCATTGCCCAAGGCCGCGGCTACGAGCAAGTCGCAAACGGTTGCGCGCCCCTTTTGCTGAATGGATCAACCAGGCTGAGCGCTTCTTCGCTCTCTTGACCGAACGGCAGATCAAGCGGGGCGCCCACCGATCGACCGAGGAACTCGAAAACACCATCCAGCGCTACGTCGAAATCTACAACCGCTTCGAGCCGGAATGTCGCCATTGTCCACGCCGCGGGCGGCGGACGCCGCCTCTCCATGCTGCGCCGGGGGCTGATCCCCGCTTGGGCCAGGGACCCGGCCATCGGCAACAGGCTCATCGACGCGCGGTCCGAGACGGTCGCGGAGAAGCCCTCATTCCGTGCTGCCTGGCGCCGCCGCCGATGCCCGATCCCGGCCGACGGATTCTACGAATGACGGCGCCGGTGCGGGCCCCGTCAGCCTTGGCTGTTCGGCCTCCCGGACGGCACGGCCTTTGCCGGCCTCCCGGAGCGCTGGACCATGCCGGAGGACACGGCGCTGACGGGTTCACTCTCCGGTTCGAAACCCGGCGAGCCTGTCGAGACCTCCACCATCCTCATCACCACCGCCAACGACGACCCGCGCTGCGTCGAGCCGGTTTCCCTCTCCTACTCGTCGACAACTGTTTCTGATTTTGCTGCCCGATCCCGACTATTGTATTCGACTGATATGCGTGTTGTTCGACACGCCTGTCGATAGTCAATATGCGCGCCAGCCCGGTGCGACTGCGGCAAATGGGAGGGGCATTGGGCGGCGCCGTATGACGGATGGCAGATTGGCCTGTCGTCCGGCACTAAATCTTATAGAAGATGGAAAGCTTGGGAACGGCGGGGAAATGTTGTTCCGGTTCAAGCCAATCGCGATAGTTTTTCTCAAATATTTCAGTTGGTTGGTAGAAGGCAGAAGCTCGAGATTCCCAAATTAACCTTCGCCTATGGCGGTGGGATAGGCGAAGACGATTTTTGGTGTTGCTCGGCGCTCTGCTTGGACGTCGATCAGCGCCATAAGAGATTGATTGCATTGGGTCCTTGAGGGGCAAGACCCGGCGTTCAGCAACAATCGGCAAGCTGTTCGACCAGAACGATATCGAGACGTCCGCGCGCTACGCCCATCTGGCGCACGACTCGCTCCATGAGACGGCCGAACGGACCGCCCGATAGGGATCCCTTGCAAGGACGTAGGGGCCGCGGTCCAAGGGCGGAATCCATTACTCAAACCATCGACCGTCCATGTTGACGGCGCGGCGGAATAATGACCGCACCTGACCACATGCCCCGATGCGTTCGATGAATAGCTTGCACCAACGGCGGCCGGCCAAAGATGCTCCAGAGGGTTCAGTCCGAATTGGCGCGGTCGACTTCAGCAGTAGAGTTGGAACGCGCGTCGGGCTCAAAAAAGGCGTCGTGCCATATTCGGGTCACGACTCTTGCAGCGTCATCAACAGACACCGGGCGCTCACCTAGCTGTTCGTCCTGCGAGAACCAGACATAAGCGCATTGCTCCACCATCGCGGCCATGGCTTCAGCAACGAGACGGGCCGGAACACCGTCTACCGTTTCAACACCGAACTTCGCCTTGAGCGCGCCGACGAATCGGTCGACATGGCGGTCTCGCATCGCCCACCAGACACCACGGAACTGCTTGTCAACCGTGGAGGCCTCTATCAAGGCGCGCATCACGTCCCGATTTTCGCTGTATAGCGATAGATAGCCCCGGTTGGCTTCGAGCAATGTACCCATGGGGTCGGTCGCCAGCTGCTTGTTGGGTGCCCGGCTTGCTTCGAACAAGGCCTCATGAATGCCCTCGACCAAGGCCCTGAACAAATCCTCCTTATTGCGGAAATATCGATAGAGGGCACCGAGCGATACCCCTGCTTCGTCGGCAACGTCGGTCATCTTGAGCGTGACATACCCGTTGCGGGCCAACACCCTTCGGGCACTGGCGAGGAGACGGCTGCGTGTACGCCGACCCTTGGGTGTAGTCGGGAATTGGATCGTTTGCTCAACCATTCCATCGACCCCCACCCGTTTCGAGCAGCGTAAGCCCGCAGGCGCCTCCGGGCCACCGGATCGCCAACTAGCCTCCAGATGGTGTCGCATCCGCTCGCGGATGGTCCGACAGAAGCCTCCACTTTCCGATCATGCCGGAACGCAATGGAGAAAGCAAGACGATCAATAAAAAAAGCGATATCACTATCTTGATTTTGGACTTTAGTGCGTGTACGGCTGGCACTGGCGAGGATGGCTCCGGAAGTGCGTTAGATCCGCGCCGACGACAGGAGCATCAGATG
>JAJECZ010000439.1 GCA_022821735.1 Alphaproteobacteria bacterium
GCGATACGCGCGAAACAGGGACCCGCCGCCCGGGGCAGCCGGCGGCGGGAAGAACGGAACGGACACAGGAGGACCGATGAACGATAAACGCCGTCATCGCCACAAAAAGGCTCCAGACCGCAGTCCGGGGCGGCACGATAACGGGGCCGGGGCGGCGAAAGGAGCGGCCCGCGCGCCGCGGAACATGACAAAACATGACACTTCATGACACACCCGTGGAGTGGGCCCCTGGGTTCGGACAGTTGTGTTGAAGACAATTGACAGGTGCGCGGGCATTGGAAGGATCGACGTCCATGAGCAAATTCGATGTCATCGTCGTCGGCGGCGGGCTGGTGGGGGCCGTGGCGGCGCGGGCCTTTGCCTCGGCGGGACTTGAAACCGCGCTGGTGGACCGCGCGCCGGTGGAGACGGGCGCGGCGTTCGACGGGCGCACCACCGCCGTTTCGCACGCCTCCGTGCAGGTGTTGCGGGGCGTGGGCCTCTGGCCGGCGATCGCGGCGCATGCCGAGCCGATGGCCGACATCCGCATCACCGACGGCGAGGCGCCGGTCTTCCTGCATTACGACCACCGGGAGGTCGGCGACGAGCCGTTCGGCTATATCGTCGAGAACCGCCTGATCCGCGCGGCCGCGGCGGCGCTGCTGGCGGAGGCGCCGAACATCGCCGTGTTCTCCCCGGCCGCGGCGGAGCGGAGCGAGCGCGGCGGGGGCCTCGCCCGGCTGTTCCTTGCCGGCGGCGGCGTGCTGGAGGCGCCGCTGATCGTCGCCGCCGACGGGCGCGGCTCGCCGCTGCGCCGCGAAGCCGGGATCGGCGCGGTGGAATGGACCTACGGGCAGAAGGCGCTGGTGCTGACGGTCGGCCATGAGGAGCCGCACGGCAATGTGGCGCATGAGCGGTTCCTCGCGGGCGGGCCGTTCGCCATCCTGCCGATGACCGACGGGCCGGACGGCGAGCACCGCTCCTCCATCGTGTGGTCGGAACGCAGCCACCTGGCCGACGCGCTGCTCAAGCTGGACGACGCACGCTTCCTGCAGGAGCTCGAATGGCGCTTCGGCGATTTCCTGGGCGAACTCCGGCTCGTCGGTCCGCGCTGGTGCTGGCCGGTCGGGCTGGTGCTGGCCGAGCGCTTCCACGCCGATCGGCTGGCGCTCGCGGGCGATGCGGCCTGCGGCATCCATCCCATCGCCGGGCAGGGCTTCAATCTCGGCATTCGCGGCGTGGCGGTGCTTGGCGAGTGCGTCGTCGATGCGTTCCGGCTCGGGCTCGACATCGGCGGCCCGGCCGTGCTGGCCGACTACCAGCGCCGCCAGCGGGCCCAGAGCGTGCTGCTCGCCGGCATCACCGACGGGCTGAACCGCCTGTTCTCGAACGACATCCCGCCCGTCCTGGCCGCCCGGCAACTGGGCCTCGCCGCTGTCGGCCGGATGCCCGGCCTCAAGCGCGCCTTCATGCGCCATGCCATGGGCGTCGCCGGCGCGCCGCCCCGCCTCGTCCGCGGCGAGCCGCTGTGACGCCGCCTACGGCTCGGCGGCGAGATAGCGCCGGAGCGTCGCCGCCATCTTCTCCGTCCGCGTGTCGTGCGGGAAGAGGGTACGGAACTTGCCGTCCGGGCCCATCAGGAAGGTGATGGTCGCGTGGTCCACCAGATAGTCGTCCGCGTCCGCCCCGGCCTCGGGCAGGACCTTGCGGCGGTGGACGCGCCAGGCCTTGAGCACGGCGCGGGTCTGGGCGGGCGTGCCCCTGAGCGCAAGGAAGCGCGGGCCGAAATGCGCCATGTAGTCCCGGAGCGCCGGCAGACCGTCGCGTTCGGGATCGACGGTGACGAACAGCGGCTGCACCCGTTCGCCGTCCGGCCCCAGCGCCTCCAGCGCTTCCGCCATCGTCAGCAGGTTGGTCGGGCAGAGGTCCGGGCAGAAGGTGTAGCCGAAATAGAGCAGCGTGAAGCGGCCGCGGAAGGTCTCGTCCGTCACCGCCCGGCCGTTATGGTCGGTCAGTTCGAACGGCCCGCCGAACAGCGCCTCCAGCGGCGGCGGCGGTGACGGAGGCGGGGGCGCGGCGGCGGCGAGGCAGAGGGCGGCCAGCGCCGCCGCGACTGCCCGGACCGCGCGCGGCGCCGCCATGGCCGTCAGGTCGAGTATTGCGCGAACTGGACCGTGCCGGCGCGGGCGCGGTAGTCGGTCACCACGTTGATGACGGCGACGCGCCCCTTGTCCACCTCCGCCTGGCCCCGTTCCAGGGCGGCGCGGATATCGCCCGGCTCCTCGACCTGCTCGCCGTAGCAGCCGAGCGCCTCGGCGATCTTGTCGAAGCGGACGTAGCCGAGGTCGCGGCCGATCTTTTCGCGGCCCGGATCGGCCGTCCAGCCGCCGTTGCAGCTGATCACCACCAGCACCGGGATGCCCTGGCGCTGGGCCGCTTCGAGCTCCATGGCGTTGATGCCCATGGAGCCGTCGCCATGCACGCAGATCACCTGCTTGTCCGGCTTGGCGACCTTGGCGCCGATGGCGTAGGGCAGGCCGACGCCCATCGTGCCGAAGGGGCCGGAGTTCAGCCGGTGGCCCGCCGTGTAGGTGGGCATGGACTGGCGGCCGTAGTTCAGGATTTCCTGACCGTCCACCACCAGGATGGAGTCCCGGTCCATGAAGTTCTTGACCTCCTCGCAGAGGCGGAGCGGATGGATTGGCGTGTCGTCGGACAGGGCGTTGCCGCCGGGCCGGGCGCGCTTCTCCGCCTCGCCCTCGGCCAGCCGGTCGCGCCAGGCCTTGAAGCGGTCGGCGTCGAAGCGCCCGTCGATGGCCGCCATCAGCTGCTCCAGCCCGGTGCGCACGTCCGCGACGATGCCGATGTCGATGGGGCGCGGGCTCTGCGCGATCTCGGTCTGGTCGATGTCGATCCGCACGATGCGGGCATCGGCGTTGAAGCGCGGCGGGGCGGCGTGGCCGACGATGTAGTTGAGCCGCGTGCCGAGGATCAGGATGCAGTCCGCCTCGCGGAAGGCGGTCGAGCGCATGGTGGCGTAGTGCCAGGGATGGTCCTCCGGCACGACGCCCCGGCCCTGCGGGGTGGTGTAGAAGGGGATGCCGGAGGCGTCGACGAAGCGGTGCATCGCGTCCGAGGCTTCCGACCAGAGGATGCCGGAGCCGGAGACCATCACCGGGCGCTCGGAGGCGGCGAGGAGCGCGGCGGTCTCCTCGATCAGGTCCTGCTGGCCGGCGGGGCGGCTGCGGAGCAGCGGGCGCCCGGAGGTCGTCCAGTTGATCTCCTCTTCCGGCACCTTCGTGTAGAGCACGTCGCCCGGCATATCGATATAGACGGGCCCCGGCTTGCCGGCCATCGCCTGCTGGAAGGCGATATCGACGATTTCCGGGATGCGGCGCGGATCGTAAACCCGGGCGGACCACTTCACGCAGCCCTCCATGATCCGCATCTGGTCGATCTCCTGGAAGACGTCCTTGCCGAACTGGCCGACCGGCGAGCAGCCGCCGACCGCGACCACCGGCGTGCAGTCGACCAGCGCGTTGCAGAGGCCGGTGACGAGGTTGGTGACGCCCGGCCCGGA
>JAJECZ010000303.1 GCA_022821735.1 Alphaproteobacteria bacterium
AGCGCCTGCCAGTCGGGCGGTCCGGCGGCGGCGATCGGCTGGATGCAGACCTGGTCGGCGCCGGCGTCGAAATGCGCGCGGAGCCGCTCCGCCACCGCCTCCGCGGAGCCCCATGCCACCATGGCGTCCATCAGCCGGTCCGAGCCGCCGCCTTCCATGTCGCCGGCGGTGAAGCCGGTGCGGAGCCAGTTGTTGCGGTAATTGTCGAGCGTCATGTAGCGCGCGAGTTCCCTGCGCGCCGCCGCGCGGGCCGCTTCGGCGTCTTCCAGCAGGCAGATTTTCTGCTCGACCGCGAGCCAGCGGCCGGGGCCGAGTATGGCGCGGGCGCGTTCCGTGTGCTCCGGCGTGACATTGTAGGGAATCGCGCCCCGGCAGAGTTCAGCCGCCAGTTCCAGCATGCGCGGCCCGAGCGCGGCGATCACCACCGGCCGGTCCGGGTCGTCGAGCGGCGGCCCGTCCGCGGCGATGCCCTCCAGATAGCGGCGCATGGTAGCCACCGGCCCGGCATAGCGGTGGCCGCGGAGCGTCTCCACCAGCGGCGGGTGGCTGACGCCGAGCCCGAGCACGAAGCGCTCCCCGGAGAAGTCCGCCAGCGTGCGCCGTCCGTTGCGCGCCGTCACCGGGTCGCGGGCGTAGATGTTGGCGATGGAGCTGCCGACGGCGATCCGCGAGGACCCGGCCAGCAGGTGTCCCGCCAGCGACAGGCTCTCGTAGCCGGTCGATTCCGGATACCAGAGATGCGAGCAGCCGAGCGCCTCCGCGCCGCGCACCAGTTCGCCGAGCCCCGCCCCGTCCAGCCGGTCGGTCGGATACCAGAAGCCGAATCGTCCGTAGTGCATGTCGGGAATGTTCCTTTCCGTCGGGGCCCTGCGCCGTCTCCTGCAGCATAGCGCCCGCCGCTGCCGGCGGCGATGAGGTCCGCGCTGTGCGTGGCTCGCATGCGGCGATTCAAACACCCTCGGAATTTCCCGACAGCGACAGGCCGCCGGATTGCGGCGCGAAGCGCGTCGCGTTACAGTTGTCCGGTGAGGATCAGGCACAAAGGACTGCGGGCGCTGCACGAACGGGACGACCGCTCCCGGCTGCCCGCCGGCCTGGCACCGCGGCTGCGGCGCGTCCTGTTCCGGCTGCAGGAGGCGACGCATCCGGGCAGCGCGGACGCGCCGGGCTTCCGCCTGCATCCGCTGAAGAGCGACCGGGCGGGCCAGTGGAGCGTGCGCGTCAGCGGCAACTGGCGCGTGGTGTTCCGGTTCGAGGACGGCGAGGCGGTGGATGTGGACCTGATCGACTACCACTGACCGCGAGGGAGCGCGGAACCATGAACGAGACTATCAGCGAACACGTCGGTCCCATGCGGAACCCGCCGCATCTGGGCGAACTGGTCCGCGAGAGCATGGAAGAGGCCGGCTGGAACGTCACCCGGACGGCGGACCGCCTGCGCTGCGAGCGGGGCACGCTGTCGCGCCTTCTGAACGGCAAGGCGGGCCTGTCGGCGAACATGGCGCTCGCGCTGGAGGATATCGGCTGGGGAACTGCCGACCACTGGATGCGGATGCAGGCGAGCTACGAGCTTGCCCAGGCCCGCCGGCAGCGGGTCGCCGCCGAATAGCCGGCGGATGCGGGACTTGCATGGCCGGTCGTCGGGGCGGCGCAGCGGCAGCAGGAACAGCCGGGCGCCCACCACCCGGCGCGCCCCGGAGCCCAGGCCGAAGACCTTCGGTCAGCCCGCCTTTTCAGTGGTCGGGTCGATGGTCTTGCCGATGGCGGTGACCTTCGTCGCCGGAAAGCCGCTGATCTCCGCGTGCCTGTGGATGACAGCCTCGTCCTTGGCCAGATAGACGCAGAAGGTCTTGTCCGCGGCGACGAAGCTCTCCACCCACTGGATGTCGGGCCCGAGCGCGGCCAGCGCCTCGTTCGACTTCGCGGCCGCCTCGGCCAGCTGCTGGCGCTCCAGCGTACCGACCTCGGGAATGTCGCGTTCGATGATGTATCTGTTGAGCGCCATGGGGGCCTCCCTTCCGGTTCGTGGCTGCCGCGGCCGCGGCGCGCGGCGAACGGGCAGGTTAGCGCATTTGAAGCGGCAGCGGCGGCCGGTCGGCATCGCCGGAATGCGGTCCGGGACGGGCGGCGGCAGGCCCGGACGGCTCTTGCAAAATTGACTTCATATGAATAAATTGCATCTAATGACGGCAAATATGGAGATTGCATTCATGCCGGTACTGACCGTGCGCAACCTGCCGGATGAAGTCCACAGGGGCCTGCGGGTGCAGGCGGCCCGGAACGGGCGCAGCACCGAGGCCGAGGTCCGCGCGATCCTCGAGGAGGCGGTAAGGCCGGAAGGCCGCGTCCGGCTCGGCGCCCTGCTCGCCGAAGCCGGCCGCCGGGTTGCCCTGACGGACGAGGAATGGCGCGCCTTCGCATCCCGGGACAGGACGCCCGGACGACCGGTCTCCTTCGAATGATCCTGCTGGACACGAACGTCGTCTCGGAGCCGCTGCGCCGGCGCCCGGAGTCCCGCGTGGCCGCCTGGATCGACGCCCAGCCCCTCGAAACCCTGTATCTCCCGGCGATCGCGGTCGCCGAACTGCGTTTCGGCGTCATGTCGCTGCCCGCCGGGCGGCGCCAGAACCTGCTGGATGAGGAGATCGAGCGCCGGATCCTGCCGCTGTTCGCCGGCCGCATCCTCCCGTTCGACCTCGCGGCCTCGCAGGCCTATGCCGGCCTGATGGCGGCGGCGCGCGGCAAGGGCCTCGCCGTGGCGGCGTCGGGCGGATATATCGCAGCGACGGCGGCCGCCAACGGCATGGCGGTCGCCACCCGCGACACGACCCCGTTCGAGGCGGCCGGCCTCCGCGTGATCGACCCCTGGAAGGACTGACCGTATCGGGACGGCCTGCGCTGCAGACTCCGTTCGCCGGCGTTCGGGACGCGGTGAAGAATTCGAGATGAAGATTCGAGACAGCATCCTCGCCGCCCTGCGCGAGGCCGCCGACCCGGTGAGGGCGCCACGGCAGCAGGCCTACATGAAGTCCGGCATGCCCTTCCTCGGCGTGGCCGTGCCGCAGTGCCGGCGCATCGTGGGCTCGGTATCCGGGGCGCATCCGCTGCCGGACGCCGGCGCATGGGAGGCGGCAATCCTCGACCTCTGGCGCGGGGCCATCCATCGCGAGGAACGCTATGCGGCGGTGGAGCTTCTGCTCTTCGGGCGCTATGCGCGCTGGCTGGAGCCGGCGCGCGTGCCGTTGGTCGAGGAACTGGTGGTGACGGGCGCCTGGTGGGACTATGCGGACCCGATCGCCGCCCGGGGGATGGGGACGATGCTCGCCGCCCACCCCCGCCCGGTGAAGGCCCTGCTCCGCGGCTGGGCGCGGGACGGCGACATCTGGAAGCGGCGGACCGCCATGCTTGCGCAGCTTCGGGCGAAGCGGGCGACGGACACCGCGCTGCTGGCCGACGCCATCCGGCCGTCTATCGGCTCATCGGAGTTCTTCCTGCGCAAGGGCATCGGCTGGGCGCTGCGCGAATATTCCAGGACCGATCCCGGCTGGGTGACGGCGTTCGTCGAAAGCCACCCCGGCCTCTCGCCCCTGAGCCGGCGCGAGGCGCTGAAGCATCTGGCGCCCAAGGGGCTCCGGTAGCCCCGGGCCCGCCCCAAGCCGGAGCGCCGGCCCCGGTTCGACCGGGCGGAGACGGGGGCTTTATTATATTCTTATTTTGTTCTAATTTATTCCCCCCGACATGGAGGAAACGCGAAGATGCCGAAACCCTATTCACTCGACCTGCGCGAGCGGGTCCTGGAAGCCGCGTCCGAAGGATTGACGGTCGAGGAGGCCGCCGCGCGGTTCCGCGTCAGCGCGGCCAGCATCGTCCGCTGGCGCCGGCTGGCGCGCGAGCGGGGCGATCCGCGCGGCAGACCCTATGGCGGCGGCCGCCCGTCGCGG
>JAJECZ010000397.1 GCA_022821735.1 Alphaproteobacteria bacterium
GTGAACCAGGCGGCCAAGGCCCGCTACATGTTCGGCGGGCAGGGCGGCGTGCCGCTGGTCGTGCGCGAGCCGATGGGCATGTGGCGCTCCTCCGCCGCCCAGCACTCGCAGTCGCTGGAGGCCTGGTACGTCCATATCCCGGGCCTGACGGTCGTTGCGCCCTCGACGCCGGGGGACAATCTGCGCCTGCTGAAGGCGGCGATCCGCAGCGACGATCCGGTCGTCTATATGGAGCACAAGGACCTGTGGGGGATCGAGGAGGAGCTTGGCGAGGACGAGCCGCCCGATACGCTCGGCAGCGCACGGATCGTGCGCGAGGGCGGCGACGCAACCGTGGTCTCCTGGTCCGCCATGGTTCGCAATGCCGCTGCGGCGGCGGAGACGCTGGCGGAGGAGGGCGTGTCGGTGGAGGTGATCGACCTGCGCACGCTGTGGCCCTGGGACCGCGAGGCGGTGCTGGCCTCGGTGCGCAGGACGGGGCGGCTGGTGGTGGCGCAGGAGGCGGTCTCGGTCGGCGGCTTCGGGGCCGAGGTCGCCGCGACCGTATCCGAATCCCTGTTCGGCAGCCTGAAGGCGCCGGTGAAGCGCCTCGGCGCGCCGCGCGTGCCGATCCCCTACGCAAAGCCGCTCGAAGACATGCTGCGTGTGGGCCCGGACGCCATTGCAGCGGCGGTTCGCGCGCAGTTGTGAACCCTTTTTCCAAGAGGACTTGAAGCGATGACGGATTGGCAGGAGGACCTTTACCGGGTCCTCAAGGAGTTCGATGTCAGCCAGGTGAGCTATGTGCCCGACGCCGGCCACCGGGTGCTGATCGACAGGTCCCTTGCGGACCCCGAAATGCATTCCGTGCCGCTGACCACGGAGGAGGAAGGGATTGCCATGCTTGCCGGCGCCCATCTGGGCGGGGCGCGCGGCGTGGCGGCCATGCAGTCCTCTGGCATCGGCAACTGCGTCAACATGTTCTCGCTGGTGAAGAACGGGTTGTTCCCGATGCTGGTGCTGGTGTCGATGCGCGGCGATTTCGGGGAGGGCAATCCGTGGCAGATGCCGATGGGGCAGGCGGTCGAGCCGGTGATGGAAGCGATGGGCTTCGTCACCCTGCGGATCGACCGGCCCGAGGATGTGGAAGGCGCGATGCGGGCAGCCTGCACCATGGTGTTCCGGTCGGGGCAGGCAGTGGGTGTACTTCTGACCCAGAAATTGATTGGCGCCAAGGCATTCTGACGGGGGAATGGAAGCGATGAATGAGGCGTTTCGGGCCGGAACCGCGGTAGAGATGAGCCCCGTCGGCACGCTGGACAGGCGCGAAGCCGTGCCGGCGCTGGTCGGCAATCCGCAGGACTGGCTGATCGTCGCCGGATTAGCCGGTACGGCAAGGGACACGGCAGCCATGTGCGAGCCCGAGGCCAATTATTTCGCCTGTGCAGGCGTCATGGGCGGCGCCGTCGCCATGGGGCTCGGGCTTGCGCTTGCGCGGCCCGACCGCAGGGTGCTGGTGCTGACGGGCGATGGCGAGCTGCTGATGAATGTCGGCTCGCTCGCCACCGTCGCGATCCTGAACCCGCCCAACCTCTCCATCGCCTGCGTCGATAACGGCCATTACGGCGAGACGGGCTATCAGAAGAGCCACACCTCGCTCGGCGTGGATCTGGCGGCGATGGCGTCCGGGGCCGGAATTCCGGCGGTCCGGTCCGTATCCGAAGCCGGCGAGATCGAAGAAGCCGGCCGGCTGCTGCGCGAGGCCAACGGCGCGTCCTTCGTCCTGCTCAGGGTGACGCCCGATGCGGGGCCGCCCGCAATCAGGCGGTCCCTGGACGCCGCCCTCGCCAAGGACCGCTTCCGCGCCGCAACGCTCGCAGCGGGTTAAGGATCATTGGACAAGTCGGACGGTGGGGAGGCGCGGCCGCTGATCCTGGGACGAAAGGGGTAGGGCGTCCTGCTCGCGCCGATACCGGGAATCGGGCGCGCCCGCGCGCCTTCATGCGCCGCGGCCATGAAATCGTGCCAGATCCGCGCCGGCAGTTCACCGCCCGTGACCTCGTCCATGGGCGCGCCGTCATCGTTGCCGACCCACACACCGGCGACCAGATTGCCGGTGAAGCCCACGAAGAAGGCATCGCGGAAGGACTGGCTCGTGCCTGTCTTTCCCCCCGAACGGCGGTCGGCAAGCCGGGCGGCCCGGCCGGTGCCCTGCGAAACGACAGCGGCGAGCAACTCGTTCATGGATGCCACCACACCGGGCGCCACGGCCTCGCCGGCGCCGGTGCCGGCGCGTTGGAACACGCCCTCGATCTCCCGGACGCCATAGGGAATGACCCCCATGCCGCCATTGGCGAATGTGGCATAGGCGCCGGTCAGCTCAATGAGTCTCACGGCGCTGGACCCGAGCGCAATGGTGAGATCGGGCGCAAGGTCCGAGGTGATGCCGAGACGGCGCGCGGCCTCGGCGACGCGCCCGCGGCCGGCCCGGTCGGCAAGACGGACAGCGGCAGCGTTCAGCGATTGCGCGAAAGCCTCCCGCATGGTGACGGAGCCGCGGAACCGGCCATCGAAATTCTTAGGCGTCCATCCGCCCACATCGACTCTTGCATCGGTCACCATGTCGTCCGGGCCCAGGCCGCGCTCCAGCGCCGCCAGATAGACGAACAGCTTGAAGGCCGAGCCCGGCTGGCGAAGCGCCTGAGTCGCGCGGTTGAATTGGCTGGCGCCGTAGTCCCTGCCGCCCACCATGGCCCGCACGGCGCCGTCGGGCGACATTGCGACAAGCGCTGCCTGGGAGGGGTTCGCCGCGCCTGCTAGGGCTGCGGCGACCGTCTCGGCCGCCAGCCGCTGCAGGCCGGGATCGAAGGTCGTGGCGATCCGGAGGTCACGGTCCACCATTCCCATGCGGCGGTTGACCTGGGCCAGCACCCAGTCCGCGAAATAGCCGCGCCCGTCGGGCTCCGTACTGGTCCGCAAGGTGGAAGCCGCAGCATTCTCGGCCTGTTCGGGGGAGATGAAGCCGGCGTCGGCCATGGCCTTCAGAACAAGCCGTGCGCGCTCGCCGGCGCCGGCCGGATTGGCCACGGGCGAAAGCCGGCTCGGCGCCTTCAGCAGGCCGGCGAGCACCGCCGCTTCCCAGAGATCGACTGCCCCGGCCGGCTTGGAAAAGAAGCGCCTCGCAGCGGCGTCGATGCCGTAGGCTCCAGAACCGAAATATACCCGGTTCAGATACAGCGAAATGATGTGGTCCTTGTCGTAACGCCACTCCAGCCAGAAGGCGAGCAACGCCTCGCGAATCTTCCGTTCGATGGACCGCTCCGGCGTGAGGAAGATATTTTTCGCCAGTTGCTGGGTGATCGTGCTGCCGCCCTGGCGCACTCTCCCTTCAACGATGTTGACCCACAGGGCCCGGGCGAGGCCGATCAGGTCGATGCCGCTATGGTCGTAAAAGCGCCGGTCCTCGATCGCGATCACGGCGCGCGGCACATAGTCGGGCAGTTCGGCTGCATTGACCGGGTCGCCGTAAAGGTCGCCCTTCGCGAGGACGGGATTGCCGTCCACATCGTTGAGGAAAATGCCGGGACGCCGGCCGCTTTCCGCCGCCTGCTCGACATCGGGCAATGTGTAGGAAAAATAGGCGAGTACCGCGATAAGGGCGACCAGCCCCCAGACGCCGGCGACGGCAATCCCGGAAATGAGCCGCCGCCATACGGGCCGGCGGGCCCCGGAGCCGCCGCCTCTCCGCCTTCTGCTGCGCGTTCGCCGCGGCGACTTTCGCCCGGGCGCCGCTTTCCCGGCCCCCCTCTGGATTTTTCGACCCGGCGAAAGCGGCGATTCCGGCGCCGGGCCGGACTTGCCGCCCGACCCTTTGCGCAGGCTCGGGCCGCCCCGGCGCCGCTGCCCCGTGTTTCCCTTGCCTTTCCTGTCGCCCTGCCGCGCCATGGCGACATATAGGCTCAAGAATCAGGCCATTTCTAGGCCATTGCGCGGTGGGCCTGGCTTCGCGGCAGCACAAGCAGGTTGCCGACGAGCTGCATGCCCTTGTCCTCTTCGCCGGCCGCCCGCTCGCGCAGCGCCAGAAACGCCCTGCCGGCGGCAGTCTCGCCCCAGAACCAGTCGGACAGGTCCTGCGAGCCGGCCCCTCCGGGCTGCGCCGTGGCGGCTTCGGTATAGAAGGCCATCAGGTCGTCACAGGCGAGTTTCAGCGAGCGCGACAGCTT
>JAJECZ010000101.1 GCA_022821735.1 Alphaproteobacteria bacterium
CGTGCGGCGCATCGACGAGCCGGGGGGCGGGGGCCTGTTGTGCGAGACCCTCCACATCTCCCTGGACCCCTACCTGCGCGCACGCCTGAGCGGCCGGCACATCAGCGGGCCGATCGCGCCGGGCGAGCCGATGTCGAGCGAAATGGTGCTGCGCGCCTGCGAGGCGGGGGACGGCGTTCGCGAGGGCGACATGCTGCGCGCCTTCGGACCCTGGCAGCGCCGCGTCCGCCTGCCGGCTGAAGCGTTGACGCCGATTCCCCAAGGCATCGATCCGCCGTCGCTTGCGCTGGGCGTGCTCGGCATGCCGGGGCTGACCGCCTACGCCGGCATCGAGCGGCTGCTGCAGCCGGCGAAGGGCGACGTGCTCGTGGTCTCCGCAGCCGCCGGTCCGGTCGGCGCCACGGTCGGCCAGCTCGCAAAGTCCCGCGGCGCGAGAACGGTCGGCATCGCCGGAAGCGAAGCCAAGTGCGCCTGGCTGCTCGGGGAAGCGGGCTTCGACGCCGCCATCAACTACAAGGCCATGCCGTTGCGCGATGCCCTGGATGCGGCCTGCCCCGACGGCATCGATCGGTACTTTGACAACGTGGGGGGCGACGTCCTGCAGGCCGTCACCGAGAGGCTGGCCCTCAATGCCAAGGTTGCGCTGTGCGGGTTGATGGACCAGTACAACTCCGAGAAGCCGCCGCCGGGGCCGAACCCCGCCCTCGTCATCGGGGCGCGGGCAACCCTTCGCGGCCTGGTCGTGTACGACCACGAGGACCTGCGCCCGCAAATGGAGTCGGAACTGCAGCCCATGCTGCGGTCGGGACGGCTTGCGTTCAGGGAGGATGTCGCCAGCGGCTTGGAGGCGGCGCCGGCCGCATTCTGCCGGCTCATGGCCGGACGGAACTTCGGCAAGGCCATCGTTCGGGTCGCAGCCGAGTAGGGGCGAACGAAGCCCGGAGCGGAATCGGTTCCGGGCTAGCCGTTCCCGGACTCCTCAAAGGCGTCGATCGGCAAAGGCGTGCCGGTCTGAACGAGCAACGCCTGCTTGCGCAGGAAGCGCAGCAGTGCGCTCGGCCCGGCCCGTGAGCGGCCGAGGCCGGATGCGCCGAACGACTCCTTCTCGACGTCGCCGACCTCAGCGGTCAGTCCGCCGTCGTTGACGCTGACGGCGCCGGCCTTAAGCTGCCTGGCCACCGCCAGCGCATGGGACTCCTCCCCGAGCACGGCGGCCGACAGGCCGAACTCCGAGTCGTTCGCCAGCCGGACGGCCTCCCTGTCGTCGGCAAACGGCATGACCGGAATGACCGGCCCGAACGTCTCCTCGCGGAACAGCAGCATGCCGTGCCGCACGCCGGTGAGGACCACGGGGGCGCACCAGGCGCCGCGCTCCCCGCGCCGCACGCCGCCGCAGTGCAGGGTGGCTCCCCCCGCTTCGGCATCCGCCAGCTGCGCCTGCACTCGGTCGGCCTGCGCCGGGTCAATGAAAGGGCCAAGGTGCCCGCCCTTCCGTTCCCCGTCGGTCAGCCGCACGGCCTTGGCCGCAGCCACCAGCCGTTGGACGAACCGCTTGTACAGGGCGTCGTGCACGTAGACCCGCTCGATTGACTGGCAAGCCTGCCCGGTGGCCACCACGGACGCCCGCAAAGCGACTTGGACCGCCGTGTCGAGGTCCCCATCGGCCAGCACGACCAGCGGATCCTTGCCCCCGAGCTCCAGAAAGGCGGGGATCAGGCGCTGGCCCGCCTGGGCCCCCACCTTGCGGCCGGTTGGGACGCTGCCCGTGAAGCAAACCGCATCCACGTGCTCGACGATGGCGGCGCCCGTATCCCCGGCGCCGAGCGCGAACTCCAGCGCCCGGGCCAGTTCGGGAACCGCTTCGACGGTCCGCACCAGCGGCTCGACGAACCGGGGCGTGACCTCGCTCGGCTTGGCGAGCACGGCGCAGCCCGCCGTCAGGGCCGGCACGGCGTCGATCATGACGAGCAGTAGCGGGAAGTTCCACGGCCCGATCACGCCGACGACGCCGAGCGGCGTCAGCTGGTGTTCGTAGCGGACGCTGGGCGCCACCTCGGAGAACCCGGACGACCGCGCACCCAGCAGTTCCGGCGCCTTTTCCGACCAGTAGCCGATGCGCCGCATGCTGCCTTCAAACTCCGCATGGGCCAGCGCGGTTCGGCCCGTGTCCTCAGCCAGGGCCGCCACGATCTCGGTGCGGGCGCCCTCCAGCTGCCCTCGCCAGCGTCGCAGAACCTCCGTCCGCCCGGTCAGGCCGAGGGCGCTCCACTCGGCCTGGGCACCAGCAAGTTTTGCCGCCGCGACAACGATTTCGTCGGGTGTCCGGGCTTGGGCCCGGTACGGCGCGCCGCCGCGCGGATGGGCCGCCGCGAAGAAGTTAGTCATAATGACGTATCATTATATCTAATCCAGCCCGGTGATCCCTCGATGCCGCGAACCCTCTTCGACAAGCTCTGGGACAGCCACCGCATCGCCTCGGACGAGAGCGGGGAGGACCTGCTGTACGTTGACCGGGTCTGCCTGCACGAGCGCACCGGAGGCATTGCGCTGGAGTCGCTCGAAGCGCGGGGCCTGCCCGTCCGGCAGCCCGGACAGGCCTTCTGCACCATGGACCACGTCGTGGACACCCGTCCCGGCCGGGGCGACCGCACCTCGATACCCGGCGGCGAGGCGTTCATCGCGCGCACCCGCCGGGGCGCCCGGGCGTTCGGCATCCGCACATTCGACATCGGCGACGCCGAACAGGGCATCAGCCACGTC
>JAJECZ010000295.1 GCA_022821735.1 Alphaproteobacteria bacterium
GCCCCGTTGAAAAGGCCGAGGGCGAAGTATTGATTGGTCACCGCCTGGAGCACCGGCTGCCCCAGGCCCTTGACGCCGATCATGGAGGCGATGACCACCATGGACAGCGCCATCATGATGGTCTGGTTCACGCCGGCGAAAATGTTGGGCAATGCCAGCGGAATCTGCACGCCGAACAGTTTCTGCCTGTAGTCGGCGCCGAAGGCGTCGGCCGCTTCCAGCGCTTCCTTCTCGACGAGCCGTATGCCGAGATTGGTCAGGCGCACGATCGGCGGAATCGCGTAGATGCACACCGCGATCAGGCCCGGCACCTTGCCGATGCCGAGCAGCATGACGACCGGTATCAAATAAACGAAGGCCGGAATCGTCTGCATGATGTCCAGCACCGGCGTAATCGCCGTCTGCATCCGGTCCGAGCGCGCCATCAGGATGCCGAGCGGGATGCCGACCGCGATGCAAAGCAGGGTGGCGACCGAGATGATGGCAAGCGTGGACATGGTGTCCTGCCACATGCCGAAATAGCCGATCGCGAGGAACGACAGCACGGAACCGATAACGACCGTCCTGCTGCGCGAACCGAGCCAGGCCAGTCCTGCGATGACCAGAACGATCACGGGCCATGGCGTGGCGATCAGCAGCTTCTCGAACCAGACGAGAAACCTGAGCAGGGGCTCGAAAAAATTTTCGAGCATCTCGCCGAATTCGCGCGAAAAGTCGCGAAACCCCCCGTCGATCGCCTTCTTCAGATCGCGAAGATTCTGGCGGTCCATCGAGGGAAATTCCAACAAGGATTCCATGCGGGCCTCCCATCGGGCTCGGGAAATTACTCCTTCAAACGCCCTTCCGAGCCTGCGTCAGAGGGCAAGGAAAAGCCCGCCGGGACGGGTCCGGGCGGGCTTTTATCTTAGAGTCAGGCAATCGGGCCGATTGCAAGACCCTCGTTACATTCCCTTCACTTTCGCGGCGACCTCGGCGGGCACCCAGGGCTTCCACACATCGGCGTGCGCCTTCAGGAATTCCGCCGCGGCGTCCGCCCCGTCGGCCTGGTTCTCGTCCATATAGACAAGCATGCCGTTCATCACGTCGCCGGGGAACACGCGGTTCTTGAAGTATGCCATGACGTCATCGCCGGCGTTCTTCGCGAAGTCGGCGGTGACCACGGTGTGCACTTCCGACTTCGTCCAGGACGAGGGCTGCGGGTCGGCGCATTCCTGCTCGGGCTTGACGATGCAGCCGTCCCAGTTCTCGCTGCCGCCGAACGGCACGCCGAAGTCGAGCTTGACCATATTGTGGCGCCCGATCAGCGCGGTCGGCGACCAGTAGTAGCCGAACCAGTTCTCGCCGCGGTTGACGGCCTTGGACATCGAGCCGTCAAGCCCGGCCGCCGAGCCCGGATCCACCAGCTTCCAGCCCATATCCGCCATCTTGAACGCGCGGAACAGGTTCGCGTTGGTGAGCTGGCAGCCCCAGCCGGCGGGGCATCCCACGAACGCGCCCTTCGAGGGGTCCTCGGCATCCGGGAAGAGGTCGGGACGCTTCAGCACGTCCAGCACGGTCTTCAGCTCGGGGTGCTTCTCCTGCACGTAGGGCGGAACCCACCAGCCCTCGCCCAGGCCGCTGATGGGGCCGTCATTGGCGGATTGCAGCCGTCCTTCGTCCATGGCGATCTTCAGCGGCTCGCGCACGGCGTTGATCCAGAGCTCGGGCGCCACGTCCGGCTCGCCCTTCTCGTTGAGGGAGGTGAAGGTCGGCATGGTGTCGCCGGGAACCAGTTCGACGGCGCAGCCATATCCTTCGGAGAGGATGATCTTGTCGACTTCGGCCATCAACTGGGCCGACGCCCAGTTCATATTCGCAATCTGGACCTCGCCGCAGTCCGCCATCGCCGTATTCGCGCCGAACACCAGCGCCAGGCCCAGCAAAGCCTTCTTCGGCAAGTGTTTCATGTTCGTTACCTCCTCAGGTTCCTCCGTGGCGACCGGAACGGTGCGCAACGGGCGACATGGCCCCTTTACGTTTGGCAGCACTACGGAAACGGCCGACGGGCCGCCACCGTCCGCCACCGGCAAACAAAAAGGCTAACATGGGCCTGCAGCGCGGACAAGGAGCCGGACGGGTCTCGCGCGGCGGATCGTGAATCCGGCCGCCTTTCCGGCGAACGGGAAAGTCCTGTAACCTCGCCCGCCGCGGCGCGGCATGCGCAACCGCCGGCGGGAGCGGGACAGTGGACGATCTTCAGGGCTTTCTGAGGCGCATTCCCAAGGTGGAGTTGCACTGCCACCTGCTCGGCACCGTGCGCAAGGCGACGATGAAGGCGATGGCGGCCCGCAACGGGGCGCGCACCACCGAAGACCAGATCGAGGCGTTCTATGTCCGCGGCGAGAAGCCGGTCGGCGTGCTCGCGATCTTCCGCGAACTGGAGGCGCACATCCTGAAGACGCCGGCGGACTTCCGCCAGATCGCATACGAATATCTGGAGGACGCCGCCGCGCACGCGGTCCGCTATGCCGAGATCTACTGGAACCCGACCGGCAATCTGCACAACACGGACCTCAACTACCGGGAGCTGCAGGCCGCCGTGCTCGCCGGCATGGCGGATGCGGAGCGCGATTTCGGTATCGGGAGCAGCCTGATACCCAGCATCGACCGGGAGGCCCCGCCCGAAGATGCGGTCGAGATGGTCCGGCAGATGAGCGCCAACCGGGACCCGCGCGTGCCCGGC
>JAJECZ010000012.1 GCA_022821735.1 Alphaproteobacteria bacterium
GTGATGGTGGCGACGGTCGCCTTCGGCATGGGCATCGACAAGCCGGACGTGCGCTTCGTCGCCCATCTCGACCTGCCGAAGAGCCTCGAAGCCTACTACCAGGAGACGGGCCGGGCCGGGCGCGACGGCCTGCCGGCGGAAGCATGGATGCTCTACGGGCCGGGCGACTTAGCCCAATTGGGACGTTTCATCGACGAGTCCGAAGCCTCCGACGAGCAGAAGCGCGTCGAGCGGGGCAAGCTGGAGGCGCTGGTCGGCTACGCCGAGGCGGCGACATGCCGGCGGCGCATCCTGCTCGGATATTTCGGCGACGGTTGCGAGCCCTGCGGCAATTGCGATGTCTGCCTCGACCCGCCGGAGATGTTCGACGGCACGGAGGCGGCGCAGATGGCGCTCTCCGCGATCTACCGCACGGGCCAGCGCTTCGGCGGCGGGCACATTGTCGACGTGCTGCGCGGGCGGGAGACCGAGCGCGTCCTCAGGCTCCGGCACGACCGGCTGCCGACCTTCGGCGTCGGCAGGGACCGGCGCGTCGGCGAATGGCGCTCGATCCTGCGCCAGCTGACGGCTGCGGAACTGGTCGCGGCCGAAACCCTGGAAGGCTTCACCGTGCTCCGCCTCGGCCCGGACGCCCGCGCCGTGCTGCGCGGCGAGCGGCAGGTGCAGTTGCGGCTGGAGAAGCGGGAGGCCCGCCAGCCCCGGCAGCCGAGGGAGCGCGGGGTGCGGGGGGCCGCGCCGGCGGCCTCCTCCGACCGGGAAGGCTTCGAGGCGCTCCGCGCGCTCCGCCGCAGGCTGGCCGAGGAGCAGAACGTCCCGCCCTACGTCGTGTTCCCCGACAGCGCCCTCCACGCCATGCTCGACCGCCGCCCCGCGAGCCTGACCGAGATGGCCGAAGTCCCCGGCGTCGGCGCGACGAAGCTGCGGCGCTACGGCGAGGCGTTCCTGGAGGCGCTCAGGGCGCTGCCGCCTCCGCCGACCGACTGACCTCGACCACCCGCCGGTCGCCCTCGCCGAAGAATAACTCCGCCAGATTGTCTCCCGGGCCGCCGCGGTCGATGACGAGGAAATCGGTCTCGCGGCCGAGCGCGATGACGGGATGGTGCCAGACGCCGCGCGCATAGTTGACGCCCTGGCCGGCCTCGGCGAGGAAGGCGCGGAGGTCCGCCGGCGCCACCGTCTCTCCGGGCGGCGCGACGACGACCAGGAAGGGCGCGGCCTCGAGCGGCACGAAGGCCTGCGAGCCGAGCGGGTGCTTCTCCACCATCGCGATTGTCAGCGGCATGGGCAGCGGGCGGGCGCGGAAGATGTTGACCAGCACATGCCCGCGTTGCGCCTCCACATCGACGCGGGCGAGGTCGTGGAAGCGGGTCGTCGAGCCGTCATTGATCTCGAAGTGCCGCGCACCGTCGGTCTCGATCACGTCGCCGAAGGGGGCGAAGGCGGCGCGGGTCAGGGGCTCGACCGGGAGGACTGTCTCTGTCATGCGGCTTTCCGCTTTCCCTGCCTCAGAGCGCGACGGCGGCGTCGAACTCGCGGCCGCGCTCTTCCAGCCACTCCCAGAAGGAGCGGGCGTAGCTGCGCGGGACATGGAGTTCGAAGGCGTCCTCGGCCCTGCGGTGGACGAGCGCCTGGGCGTTGCCGATGCGGGTGCGCGCCGCCCGGCCCGGAGGAAAGGCCGCCGGGTCGAGGTCGATGCCGGTGCCGGTCGCCAGCAGGTCCGCCGCGTGTTCGCCCGCGACGGTAATCACGGTCGAGGCGGAGGAGACGTTGACGAGCGCGCCCCGCCCGCCGGCGAGTTCCGAGGCGAGGCGGGCGGCGAGCCTGCCGTCGTCCGAAAGCGGCGCGACGAGACGCCATTCGTCGGGGCCGAGGCGGATGAGCAGCGCATCCTCCCTGCATTCCCGCGCCTCGCCCGGCTCCAGCGCCGGACCCGCGCCCAGCGCCGTTTCTACGGCCTGCGCGAAGGCCGGGTCGTCCACCGGGCCGCGCAGGACGAAGCTCTCCCGCGCCGGCCCCTCGCCCAGCAGGACGCCGCCCGCCCCGCCGGCGCGCGACCCGAGGTCCAGCCCCGCGAGCGCGCTGCGCCGCGCGTCGGTCGCGTCGTCAGCCACGGAGGCGCACCCCTTCCGCGTCGTAGAACACCGGCGACACGACCTCCGCCGCCGTGGAGAAGCCGGTGACCGGCGAGGCGACATGGACCGTCTGGCCGGTCCGGGCCCGCCCGTTCTCGACCAGCGCCAGCGCGAGCGCGCGGCCGAGCGTCGGGCTGTAGCAGAAGGAGGTGACGTGGCCGAGCGGCGGGGCGGGGCGCATGTCGCCGCTCTCCGCCACCTGGCAGCCGGGCGGGATCCGGGCCTGCGCGTCGATGACGGAGAGCCCGACAAGCTGCTGGCGGCCCTTCCGGCGGAGCGCCGGCAGGGCCAGCGAGCGCACGCCGATGCTGCGCGCATCCGCCCGGACCATGCGCCCGAGCCCCAGATCGTCCGGGGTCGTGCGGCCGTCCGCCTCGGCGTGGGTGACATGCCCCTTCTCGAGGCGCATCACGCCCATCGCGTCGGTGCCGTAGGGGACAAGGCCGTGTTCGCGCCCGGCCGTCAGCAGCCGCGTCCAGAGCGCCAGGCCGTAATCGGCGGGCACGGCGATCTCGTAGGAAAGCTCGCCGGAATAGCTCATGCGGAAGACGAGTGCGGGCAGGTCGGCGACCGCGGCGGCGTGCACCGCCATCATCGGGAAGGCTTCGTCGGACAGGTCGAGTCCGGGCGCGGCCTCGCCCAGCAGCGCCCGCGAGCCGGGGCCGGCAAGGGCGGCGGCGAACCAGTGCTCCGAGACGTCGGTCGCATAGACCTCCAGCTCCGGCCAGACGGTCTGGAGCAGGTATTCCATGTGCTGCATCACGGCGTGGTGCTGCGCGGTTGTGGTCGTCAGGTAGAAATGGCTTTCCCCAAGCCGCATGACGACGCCGTCGTCGAACACCCGCCCGTCCTCGCGCAGCATCAGCCCGTAGCGCCCGCGCCCGGTCTTCAGGCTCGACATCCGGTTGGCATAGACGAGGTCGAGGAAGGCCGCGGCGTCGCGGCCCTGGATATCGACCTTGCCGAGCGTGCCGACATCCACGATGCCGACCCCGGCGCGGGTCTCGCGCACTTCCGCCTCGATGGCCTCGTCCTCGCCCGTGCCCTCGCGCGGATAGTAGCGCGGCCGGCGCCAGTGGCCGGCTGCGGTGAAGACGGCGCCCCGGGCTTCGTGCCAGTCGTCGGCCGCCGTGCGGCGCAGCGCGTCCTGGCCCTCGCCGATGAGGCCGGCGGCCATCGCGGCCATCGGCACCGGCGTGTAGGGCGGGCGGAAGGTCGTCGTCCCGGTTCGGGCCACGGGGCGTCCGAGCGCCTCGGACAAGAGGACGAGGCCCGCCATGCCGGAGGTCTTGCCCTGGTCGGTGCCCATGCCGAGCGCGGTATAGCGCTTGACGTGCTCGACCGAGCGGTAGCCCTCGCGCGCGGCGAGCTCCACATCCGCCGCGGTCACGTCATATTGCAGGTCGACGAAGCGCTTGCCGCCGCCCAGCTGCCAGAAGACGGGCGCGTCCCCGGCGCTGCGGTCGGGCGAACGCGGCGGCTCTCCGGCGGCCCGTTCGTGCCCCGAGGATGCGGCCGCGGCGACCCCGGCGGCCCAGCCTTCCGCGAGGCAGCCGTCGAGGTCGAAGCGCCCGGCGGCCGCGCCTGCGCTCCGGTTCGCGCCGCCCGGCCGGTCGGGCAGGATCAGTCCCCGTTCCTCGTCGTAGCTGAGGCTGCCGCGCGCCTGGGCGTGCAGATGCACCGCCGGGCTCCAGCCACCGGCGACGGCCACCAGGTCGCAGGCGATGCGTTCGCCCCTGTCGCCCGCCCGGCCGTCCGTCCGGCGAAGCAGCGCGCCGCGCACCCGGCGGCTCCCGAATGCCCGCTCGACGGCCCGGCCCGCGCGGCAGGGCAGGTCCGGCGCTTCGCTGTCGGGCCGGGTATCGGCGACGGCGGCAATCGAGACGCCCGCGCTCCGCAGCAGCCGGGCCACGCTGTAGATGCTGTCATTGTTGCCCGCGATCACGGCGCGCCGCCCGGCCAGCACGCCGTAGGCATGGGCATAGCCGCCGGCCGCGGATGCCGACATGACGCCCGGCCGGTCGTTTCCGGCGAAGAGCAGCGGGCGCTCATGCGCGCCGGCGGCGATCACCACTTCCCGCGCGCGCACGAACCAGAGGCGCGTTTCCGGCGTGCCGGGCGGCGCGTCCCCGGCCGCCCGCTCGGCCACCAGGAGCAGGTTGTGGTCGTAATAGCCGGTGACGGTCGCGCGGCGGAGCAGGCGCACACGGCTCATCCCTTCGAGCTCGGCGGTCGCGGCGTCGATCCAGGCGAGGCCGTCGCCGTCCCCGATCTCGCCCGGCGCGCGCAGCAGGTCGCCGCCGAAGCGGACGTTCTCGTCCGCGAGCACGACCCGCGCCCCGGCGCGCGCGGCCGCCAGCGCCGCCGCCACGCCCGCCGGCCCGCCGCCCGCCACCAGCACGTCGGCATTGACGCGCCGCTTGGCGTGGAAGGCACCGTCCGGCGCGGGCGGGGCCGGCCCGAAGCCCGCCAGGCGGCGAAGCAGCGGTTCGTAGAGCGCGAGCCACCAGCGCGCCGGCCACATGAAGGTCTTGTAGTAGAACCCCGCGGGCAGGATGCCGCCGGCAAGGCCGAGCGCGCCGCCGAGGTCCCAGGCGACGGAGGGCCAGGCGTTCTGCCCGGAGGCTTCGAGGCCTTCCGAGAGCGGAATCTCCGTCGCCTTCAGGTTCGGCCGGGCCTCCTCCCCGATGCCCGCGGTGACCATGACGTTGGGTTCTTCCGCGCCGAAGCCCCAGACGCCGCGCGGGCGGTGGTATTTGAAGCTCCGCGCCGCGATGCGCACGCCCGCCGCCAGCAGCCCGGAGGCCAGGCTGTCGCCGCGATATCCTTCATGGCGGTGGCCGTCGAAGTCGAATCGCAGCGGCCCCGTGCGGTCGATCAGGTGGCCGCCCTCTGCCGTGCGGAAGGGCTGGCGCCTCATGGCCGGCTCAACCGCGCCGAGCGGAGCTCGTGGGTCCAGGTATCGCGCTCGACCGTCAGCCAGCGCCGGCAGCCGTCGCGGTGGAACCAGAGTTCGCGATGCGGGCCCTTCGGGTTGTCGTGGAAGCAGAGATAGTCGGTCCAGGCCTCGTCGGTCGCGGCCCCGGGGTCCGCCGGACGCTCGTTTCCGGCCTCGCCGCCATAGGCGAACTCCGTTTCGTCGCGGTCGCCGCAGAAGGGGCAGGGAATCAGGAGCATGGTCCGGGTCCCCTCAATGTCCCCACGCCACCGGTCCGGCGCCGTTTTCGTCCAGCACGGCCCCGGTGCGGAAGCGTTCGAGCGAGAAGGGCGCGTTCAGCGCGTGCGGCGCGTCGTTGGCTAGCGTCCAGGCCAGGCACCAGCCCGAGGCGGGCGTCGCCTTGAAGCCGCCGTAGCACCAGCCGCCGGTCATGGCGAGGCCCTCGACCGGCAGTTTGGCGATGATCGGGCTGCCGTCCATGCTCATGTCCATGACGCCCGCCCAGTGGCGGAGCTGGCGCAGGCGCGAGATGCGGGGGAAATACTCGCAGGCCGCCGACAGGATGTCCTCCAGCCGGGCGGGGCTGCCGCGCTGCGACCAGGAATTGTAGCCGTCGAGAGTGCCGCCGATCAGCACTTCGCCCTTGTCCGTCTGGCTGACATAGACGTGCGCCGCCGCCACCGAGACGACCTTGTCCATGAAGGGTTTGACCGGCTCCGACACCGTTGCCGTGAGCAGGTGCGTCTCGATGGGAAGGCGGATGCCCGCCATTTCCGCGAGGCGGGAGGAATGACCGGCGACCGCGAGGCCGACGCGGCCGGCCCCGATGGGGCCGCGGCTGGTCTGCAGCCCGGTAACCCGGCCGGCCTCGACATCGATGCCCGTCACCTCGCAGTCCTGGATGATGTCCACCCCCAGCGCATCGGCGGCGCGCGCGTAGCCCCAGGCGACCGCATCGTGGCGGGCGACGCCGCCACGCGGCTGGATGACCCCGCCGACGATGGGATGGCGGATTCCGGGCGAGAGGTCGAGCGCGGGCACGAGCCGCGCAAGGTCGGCCCGGGTCAGCAGTTCCGCGTCGATGCCGGCGTAGCGCATGCCGTTGTGGCGCCGGATCCAGTAGTCGCGCTGGGCGTCGGTATGGAAGACATTGATGACGCCGCGCGGCGAGAACATCACATTGTAGTTGAGGTCGCGGCTCAGCCCCTCCCAGAGCTTCAGCGAGTGTTCGTAGAAGCGCTGGTTCTCCGGCAGCAGGTAGTTGGAGCGCACGATGGTGGTGTTGCGCCCGGTATTGCCGCCGCCGATCCAGCCCCGCTCCAGCACCGCGACATTCGTTATGCCGTGGTTGCGGGCGAGGTAGTAGGCCGCGGCGAGGCCGTGGCCGCCGCCGCCGACGATGACGACGTCGTAGGAGGATTTCGGCTCCGGAGCGCGCCACGCCGGCTGCCAGTCCCGATGCCCGGAGAGCGCACCCCGGAGAAGGGAAAAGATCGAATAGCGCTGCATTGCGGCCATTCTACCCCGGATTTCCCGCTGCGGTCATGGTCCCGTCGCCGCCCCGGCGCCGGGTCGGTTGACCCTCGCGGAACCGGCCGCCAGATTCGCGCCTCCTCGAATGTTGCCGAAATGGAGGCGC
This sequence comes from Alphaproteobacteria bacterium, assembly GCA_022821735.1. Taxonomy (GTDB): domain Bacteria; phylum Pseudomonadota; class Alphaproteobacteria; order Bin95; family Bin95; genus Bin95. The sequence goes on from JAJECZ010000012.1 coordinate 6,710, forward strand.
AAGCGCACCCGATGAGCTACGAACATATCCTGGTCGAAACCCGGGGGGCGGTCGGCATCGTCACCCTGAACCGCCCGGAAGCGCTGAATGCGCTCTGCGCGAAGCTGATTGAGGAGTTGGCCGGGGCGCTCGACGGCTTCGAGGCCGACGACGCCATCGGCTGCGTCGTGGTGACGGGCTCCGAGCGCGCCTTCGCCGCCGGGGCCGACATCAAGGAGATGCAGCCCAAGACCTATATGGACGCCTATCTGGAGGACTTCATCACCGTTGGCTGGGAGCGGGTGACGGGCTGCCGCAAGCCGGTGATCGCCGCGGTGGCGGGCTACGCGCTCGGCGGCGGCTGCGAGATGGCGATGATGTGCGATTTCATCATCGCCGCCGACACGGCGCGGTTCGGCCAGCCGGAGATCAACCTCGGCGCGCTGCCGGGTGGCGGCGGCACGCAGCGCCTCGCGCGCTTCATCGGCAAGTCGAAGACCATGGACATGTGCCTGACGGGCCGGATGATGGATGCGGCCGAGGCCGAGCGCGCCGGCCTGGTGAGCCGGGTGGTGCCGGCCGACGAGCTGATCGACAAGGCGGTCGAGGTTGCGGCGTCGATCGCGGCCAAGTCGCGTCCTGCCGCGATGATTACCAAGGAATGCGTCAACCGCGCCTACGAGATGCCGCTCTCCGAGGGGGTGAAGTTCGAGCGGCGCATGTTCCACTCGACCTTCGCGACCGAGGACCAGAAGGAAGGCATGGCCGCCTTCATCGAAAAGCGCGAGCCCGTCTTCAAGGGGCGGTAGGGCAGGCCTGAAGGCGGTCCCCGTTTCGCCTTCCGAACGACTGACTGCCATCCCGGTGGCTGGATATGCGAGGCGGGCTTCGCCGCCTCGTTTTGCCTGTTGACGAGGGTTTATAGAACATGTAAGGAACATTAATCGGGGAGTATGCATGGCGCAACAAACAGAAATCGAATGGACCGACGCGACCTGGAATCCGGTAACGGGCTGCACCCGTATTGGACCCGGATGCGACAACTGCTACGCGCTGCGATTCGCCGAGCGATGGCGCGGCATTCCCGAACACCCGTATGAGCAGGGTTTCGATTTGCGGCTGTGGCCGGAACGACTCGACGTCCCGCTGAAGTGGCGCAGACCTCGAATGATCTTTGTCAACTCGATGAGTGACCTCTTTCACAAGAACGTGCCGGCCGATTTCATCGACTCTGTGTTCGACACTATGGAACGCGCAAGCCACCACACCTACCAAGTGCTCACCAAGCGATCCTCGCTCATGCGCACCTATATCCGTCGTCGCTACGGGGAACGGATGGCTCCGGATCACATCTGGTTAGGGACGTCGATCGAGGACCGCAGCCGCCTGAACCGGTTGAACCACTTGCGCCAAACGCCAGTGACGGTCCGTTTCGTCTCCTTTGAGCCGTTGCTGGACGACATCGGACCGGTTGACCTGACCGGTATTGCCTGGGCCATTGTCGGCGGCGAAAGCGGCCCCGGCGCACGCCCCATGCATCCCGACTGGGCCCGCACCCTGCGGGATGCTTGTCGCAATCAAGGCGTCGCCTTCTTCTTCAAGCAATGGGGAGGCCGACATCCGAAGAGCGGGGGACGGCTCCTAGACGGCCGGACTTGGGACGGTTATCCGGCCTCGGAGCGCTTGGCTGCGTAACATTTCTTCACAGATGATCCAGAATGTGATTTGCGGCCCGAGACGCGAGACCTATACCCCTTTCATTTCCGACACAGAAAAGAAACTCGAACAAAGGGGAATTGCGGGAATTTGTCAGCCTTCTGGATTTGCGCAAGAATCGACTCCCAAATAACAATTCCAGTTTTTTCTTGTACGCCTCGATCAATCCTTGAACGCCTTGCTCTCTTTGATGTCCGCTGGATCCAAACAAGTTACCTTGTGGGTTAATCCGATAAAGTTCTCTCCAGCTGTCGTCTCCATAGATACGGTCCAGTCGATCTGCCCAACGGGAATTGATTTCTTCCGGTTTTTGTTCCGTGGGAAGCAGTCTTGCAATTGCTTGTGTGGGGAACAGTATCCACATGTCCAGGGCATTGAAATTCTCTATTGTCTCGATTGTCAACCACGAAACTTCAGTTGCGAATGGATCAAGAAAGAGGACGCCGCGCCATTGTTTCCAGTCCTGCTTGAAGTTTTTCAGAAAATCATTTGCATCGGCGTTTTCAATTTGAATGTCCCGATTAGGGAATTCTCTGCGAATATTCCGCAGCGCCGCATATCTGTTCATATTTCGTTCAATGAAGATCAATTTATCGAAAGGCTTGTCCGATATGTTGATAGCCCTGCGCGTTGATCCGGATATGAATTGTTGTGCCTCCTCTTCGTCTGTCTGAATAGCCCCGGAGCCCGCAAACGCATCGATATAGAGCAGCTTGAAGGGCTGGTTCTTCAGGGCCGTGGTATAAAAGTCCAGATACAATTCGAGTATCTCGAGTTTTTCTTCGGTCCAAGGTCCGCCAAATGCATTTGTCATTTCTCTATTCGCCATCAAGCTTCGATTGAATTAGTGTTTCCGATAAGGCTGCCGTCAATCGCGGCCGGCAAGAGAGCGGAATGGACGACGCCGGTTCAGGAACCGGGCAGGGCGCGGGAGAGGATGGTTTCCGTGTCCGTGCCGGGCGGCAGGGCGCCGTAGGAGCCGGTCCAGCGGTCGCCCAGCCGGCTGGCGCAGAAGGCGTCGGCGACCGCTTGCGGCGCGTGGCGGGCGAGCAGGGAGGCCTGCAGGGCCAACGCCATCCGCTCGGTGAGCGCGCGGGCGCCGGACTCGAACTCTTCCGGCCTTGAGAGGTCGTCCCGGAGCGCGTCGGCCGCCCGGTCGAGCGCCGGATGCGCGCCGCGCGCGGCGTCGAGTTCGGCGAGCACGGCCGGCACCGCCTCCTCCTCGCGGGCCATGGCGCGCAGCACGTCGAGGCAGAGCACGTTGCCCGAGCCTTCCCAGATGCTGTTGAGCGGCGCTTCCCTATAGAGTCGGGCCATCGGCCCATCCTCGATGTAGCCGGGGCCGCCATGGCACTCCAGCGCCTCGAACGCATGGCCCGGCGCCCGCTTGCAGACCCAGTATTTCGCAACCGCCGTGCCGATGCGCGCCAACGCCCGCGCCTCCGGGCCGTCCCCGGCTTCGTCCACGGCGCGGGCGGTCCTGAGGCCGAGCGCCAGCGCCGCCTCTGCCTCCAGCGCAAGGTCGGCCAGCACGTTGCGCATCAGCGGCTGGTCGGCGAGCCGGCGCTGGAAGGCGCTGCGGTGGCGGGTGTGGTGAAGCGCCTGCGCGACGCCCTCGCGCATGATCGCCGCGGAGCTGACCGCGCAGTAGAGCCGGTTGCCCTGCACCATGTCGATGATGGTGCGGATGCCGCGCCCGTCCTCGCCGACCATGACGGCCCAGGCGTCCTCCAGCTCGATCTCGACGGAGGCGTTGGAGCGGTTGCCGAGCTTGTCCTTGAGATGCTGGACCGAGATGGCGTTGCGCTCGCCGTCCGGGGTCCAGCGCGGCAGCAGGAAGCAGGAAATGCCGGCATCGGTCCGGGCGAGCGTCAGGAAGGCGTCGGACATCGGCGCGGAGCAGAAATATTTGTGCCCGGTGAGCCGCCAGGCGCCGTCCGCACCACCGTCCGCCGGCCGCGCTACGGTCGAGTTGGAGCGGACGTCGGACCCGCCCTGCTTCTCGGTCATGAACATGCCGATGGTGGCGCCGGGCTTGTGCTCCACCGGCACGTCGCGCCCGTCATAGCGGTTCGACAGCAGGCGCGGGATCCAGGCTTCGGCGATTTCCGGCGAGGCGTTGAGCGCGGGGACCGCCGCATAGGTCATCGCCATCGGGCACATCGCGCCGCCTTCCACCTGGCTGAACAGGTAGGTCAGCGCCATGTGGCCGACATGCGCGCCCGGCCCGGCATGGTTCCAGGCGAAGCTCGCAACCTCGTTCCCGACCGCGAACGCCACCAGGTCGTGATAGGCGGGGTGGTATTCGACCCGGTCGATCCGCATGCCGTAGCGGTCGAAGGACCTCAGCTCCGGGCCGTGGCGGTTGGCCTGTTCGGCCTTCTCCGCCACTTCGGTGCGGCCGACCAGGCGCCCGAAGCCGGCGATGCGCTCCTCCGCCCAGGCCGCTCCCTCGCGCCGCACGCCTTCGCGAAGTGCCGTGTCCTCTGCCCAGAGGTCCCGGTCGCCCATGTGCGGCGGCATGTTGAAGACCTCATGCGTCGCCAGCGCCGCGCGCGGCCTGAGCGGAGCCGTCAACGCGCCGGCCTGCCGGCGCCGCGCACCTGGCGGCGGCGGCTTTCCTCGTCGAAGAGGCCGGCGAGCTGCTCCATCATCGCGCCGCCGAGCTGGTCGGCGTCGAAGATCGTCACCGCATGGCGGTAGTAGCGGGTCACATCGTGGCCGATGCCGATGGCGATCAGCTCCACCGGCGAGCGCGTCTCGATCCACTCGATGACCTCGCGCAGATGGCGTTCGAGGTAGTTGCCCGGATTGACCGAAAGCGTCGAGTCGTCCACCGGCGCGCCGTCGGAGATGACCATCAGGATGCGCCTGTCCTCCGGCCGGCCGAGCAGCCGGTGATGCGCCCAGAGCAGGGCCTCGCCGTCGATGTTCTCCTTCAGGATGCCCTCGCGGAGCATCAGCCCGAGATTCTTGCGGGCGCGGCGCAGCGGCGAGTCGGCTTCCTTGTAAATGATGTGCCGAAGGTCGTTCAGCCGGCCCGGATTGGCGGGCTTGCCGGCCGCCAGCCATTTCTCGCGCGACTGCCCGCCCTTCCAGGCGCGGGTGGTGAAGCCCAGAACCTCCGTCTTGACGCCGCACCGTTCCAGCGTGCGGGCGAGGATGTCGGCGCTCATGGCCGCGACCGAGATCGGCCGTCCGCGCATCGAGCCGGAATTGTCGATCAGCAGCGATACCACGGTGTCGCGGAAGTCGGTCTGCTTCTCCATCTTGTAGGACAGCGAATGGATCGGGTCGGCCACCACGCGCGCCAGGCGGGCCGCGTCGAGCAGGCCCTCCTCCAGGTCGAACTGCCAGGCCCGCACCTGCTGGGCCATCAGGCGGCGCTGCAGGCGGTTGGCGAGCCGGCTGACGACGCCCTGGAGGCTGGCGAGCTGCTGGTCGAGATGATGGCGCAGCCGGGCAAGCTCGTCCGCGTCGCACAACTCGTCCGCATGGATGATTTCGTCGAATTCGCCGGTCCACGGCAGGTAGGCCGGCCCGGCATTGTCGTTGCGGCCGTGCATCGGGTGTTCCTGCGGCGAGGACCGCCCGGGTTCCTCGTCGCCCATGCCCGGCATGATTTCCGCATCGGCATCGTCGGCACCGGCCTCGCCGGTGTCCTCCCCTTCGACGTCCGACATGTCCGAAGCGTCGGACATCAGCGTGCCGTCGCTCTCGCCCTCCGCCCCGTCGCCCTCGCCGTCCTCGGATGCATCGTCGGCGTCGTCTTCCGAGCCTTCTTCTTCGCCCGAAGCGGCATCGTCCAGCAGCTCCAGGTCTTCCATCAGGCGCCCGGCCAGCGTCGCGAACGCCTCCTGGTCGTGGATCTGGCCCGCCAGTTTGGCGAAGGCGTCCGCCGCGCGCTGGTCGAACCAGTCGCGCCAGAGGTCGAGGACCCCGGCCGCCACGGGCGACGCGGTCCGCCCGGAGAGGGTTTCGCGGGCATAGAGCCCGACGGCTTCCGCCAGCGGCACATCGTCGGCGGAGGCGGCGCGGGTGAAGCCCTGCCGGCGGCAACGCTCATCGACCGCCTCCGAGAGATTGCGCGCTGCGCCCGCCATGTAGCGCGAGCCCCAGGCCTCCACCCGCGCCTGCTCCAGCGCGTCGAACACCGCACGCGCCTGGGGGCCGCCGCGCGCGAGCCGCGCATGCATCGCCGCGTCGTGATGGCGTTCGCGGAGCGCCAGCGAATCGGCCTCCCCGCGCACGAAGGCCGCCTCGGCGGGGGGAAGGTCGCGGCCCGGCATCGGCAGCTTGGCGTGGCCGCGCTCCAGGGACGCCCTGTCCGGCCCGAAGGAGACTTCCAGCTCGTCGATGTCGCCCATGGCGCGCATCGCGGCGCCTGTCACCCGCTTGAAAGCGTCGAGCGGCGTCTCCTTGTCGCCGGCGAGGCTCATGAGGCGCGGCCGATCCCTGACGCTACCACCGACTCGGGCAGCTCGCTGTCGAAGCAGCGCTGGAAATACTCCGCCACGACGGGCCGCTCCGCCTCGTCGCACTTGTTGAGGAACGTGACGCGGAAGGCGAAGCCGAGATCGTTGAAGATGCGCGTGTTCTCGGCCCAGGTGATGACGGTGCGCGGCGACATGACGGTGGAGATGTCCCCGTTCATGAAGCCCCGGCGGGTGAGCTCCGCAAGCTGGATCATCTGCTTGCCCCGCTCGAGCCCCTTCTTGTCGGAGAGTTCCGGCACCTTGGCGAGGATGATCTTCAGCTCTTCGTCCTCGGGCAGGTAGTTCAGCGTGGCGACCACGTTCCAGCGGTCCATCTGGCCCTGGTTGATCTGCTGGGTGCCGTGATAGAGGCCGGTCGTGTCGCCGAGGCCGACCGTGTTGGAGGTCGCGAACAGCCGGAAGGACGGATGCGGGCGGATGACCCGGTTCTGGTCGAGCAGCGTCATCTTGCCCTCGACCTCCAGGACCCGCTGGATGACGAACATCACATCCGGGCGGCCTGCGTCATATTCGTCGAAGACGATGGCGGTCGCGTGCTGGAGCGCCCAGGGGAGCATGCCCTCGCGGAATTCGGTGACCTGCTTGCCGTCGCGCACCACGATGGCGTCGCGGCCGACCAGGTCGATGCGGCTCACATGGCTGTCGAGGTTGATGCGGATGCACGGCCAGTTCAGCCGGGCCGCGACCTGCTCGATATGCGTCGATTTGCCGGTGCCGTGGTAGCCCTGGATCATCACCCGGCGGTTGTGGGCGAAGCCGGCCAGGATCACGAGCGTGGTCTGTTCGTCGAAATGGTAGGCGGTGTCGATCTCGGGCACATAGGCGTTCGGCTCCGAGAAAGCGGGCGCGACCATGTCCGTGTCGATCCCGAAGACCTCGCGCACGGAAATTGTCTTGTCGGGCTCACGGGTATGCGCGTCGCTCTGGATGCCGGGCATCGTGCTCATGCGATTTTCCAGTCGGCTTCGTGACAGGTTACCGGGCCGGCGCCGCCGAGAGCGCTTCGTGCAGGACCCGGTAGGCACGGGTTATCGATTTCATTCGTTCCTCCGACGCCTGGCAGCCGCCGTTGGCGTCGGGGTGGTGGTGCTTGACCAGTTCCTTATAGCGCGATTTCAGCGCGGGGAGAGTCATGTCGTCGGAAAGCGCCATGGCCGCTGCCGCTTCCGCCTCCGGGCTTCCGGGCGGCCAGCGCCGCGACGGCGGTGTCCGGGCGGCGGCTCCGCCGAAGATGTCGAGGGGATCGTCGAAGTGTGGCGAGGCGCTGAAGCGGCCGTGCCGCCCGCCGGCCTCCAGGCTGCTGCGCACCGCCGCGTCGATATCCGCCGGGTCCATGTCGGGGCAGAAGCTCCATTCGCGGTTGTAGGCGCGGACATGGTCCAGGCAGAACCAGACATAGTCGTGCAGCCGGTCCGGAGCCCGGGGCGCCGGGTGAGAGGCCGCCGCCCTGCAGCCCGGCCATTCGCAGCGGGCGCCGGGAGCGGGGCGCTGTCGGGTGTGATAGACCATGACCGTCGGAGTATGGAAACACCGCACCGGGGGAACAAGGGGGCCGGATCATGCCTGTCCGCGACGATATCGCCCGCAAGCTCCGCGAGGCCTTCCTGCCGAGCCGGCTCGAGGTCATCGACGAATCGCACCTGCATGCGGGCCATGTCGGCTCCCGGCCGGGAGGGGAAACGCATTTCCGCGTCGAGATCGCGGCCGGCGCCTTCCGCGGCATGAGCCGCGTGGCCCGGCAGAAGGCCGTCTATGGCGTGCTGGCCGAGGAGATGGCGGGGCCGGTGCATGCGCTGTCGATCCGGGCGACGGACGGCTAGGCCGGTTCCGCTTCGCGGTATTCCTCGGGCCAGAGCGTCCTGACCACGGGGCTCGACCGGGCAAACGCCATGCAGGAATCGAGTCCCGGCCCTCCCTTCATGCTTTCCGCCTCGCTCATCCCGGCCAGCTGGCGCTGGTGCTCGCGCCAGGGGCCGAGCGTCTGGTAGGCGCTCGTGCCGAGCGGATAGAGCAGTTCCAGAATGTGCGTGCAGCCTGCCGCCCTGCCGTAGCGCTCCTTGACCCGGCGCATCCAGCCGGGGCCGATACGCAGCCCGACGAGCCGGGAGAAATTGGCGGCGGCGTTCCCGCAAACGGCGTAGGGGCTCTCCAGCGTCTCCGCCTCCGCGGCGATGATCGTCAGGCGGTCGTCGAGGGTGAGCCGCACCCGCATCCGGTGGACCGGGACGCCCGGTTCGACGCGACCGCGCCAGTGGTTCTCGAAGGCGTAGGTCTTGGTATCGACGAGTTCGGCCTCCAGGTCCCAGAGTCCGTCCTCGCGCAGGTAGCCCTCGCAGCGGACCTGGCGGCTGTGGAGCTGGCGGCGGGTTGCGGGCGGGGAGAGGGGCAAGGGCAGGCGTTCCCTTCGCTGGAGGACCGGTCGGCGGACGGGAGGCGGGGTCCGGCTCAGGCGAGCCGGCCGTGGCAGTGCTTGTATTTCTTGCCGGACCCGCAGGGGCAGGGCGCATTGCGGGCCACCTTGCCCCAGCTGGAAGGGTCGCCGGGGTCGGGCGGGCCGCTCGGCCGGCGCAGCGGCCGGGCGCCCTGCGCCGCGGCGCCGTTGCCGGCGAATGCAGGCTCGGGCTCGTCATGCACCTGGCGCAATTCGCCGCCCTCTTCGGAGCGCGGCATCAGGTCGGCCGCGGGGGTGTCCAGCTGTACTTCGAGATGGGCGAGCGTTCCGGTCACCGTCTCGCGCAACCGGGCCAGCATGGTATCGAACAGCTCGAAGGCTTCCTGCTTGTACTCGTTCAGCGGGTCCTTCTGGGCATAGGCGCGCAGCCCGATGCCCTGGCGCAGATGGTCGAGCTGGAGCAGGTGCTCCTTCCAGATCTGGTCGAGAAGCTGGAGCAGGACGCTCTTCTCCGCCTGGCGCATGATGTCCGCGCCCCAGTTCGCCGCCTTCTCCGCCATGCGCCGGTCGAGGGCGCCGAGAATGCGCCGGCTGATCTCCTCGTCCGCGATGCCTTCCTCCTCCGCCCATTCGCGGGCCGGGAAGTCGATGGAAAGCACGCGGCGCAACTCGTCCTGAAGGCCCTGCGCGTCCCACTGCTCCGGCAGCGCCTTCTCCGGGATGAAGCGCTGGACGGCGTCCTCGACGACCTGGTGGCGCATGTCCACGATCTCGTCATGGACATCGTCCACCTGCATCAGGTCGCGGCGCTGCTCGTAAACGACCTTGCGCTGGTCGTTCATCACATCGTCGAATTTCAGCAGGTTCTTGCGAATCTCGAAATTGCGCGCCTCGACCTTCTGCTGCGCTTTTTCGAGCGCCTTGTTGATCCAGGGATGGACAATGGCCTCACCGTCCTCGAGGCCGAGCCGGCGCAGCATCCCGTCCATGCGCTCCGAGCCGAAAATGCGCATCAGGTCGTCTTCGAGCGAGACGAAGAACTTGGAAGCGCCGGGGTCGCCCTGCCGGCCCGAGCGCCCGCGAAGCTGGTTGTCGATCCGGCGGCTCTCATGGCGCTCGGTGGCCAGCACATAGAGGCCGCCCGCCTCGATCACCACCTGCTTGTCCTGCCCCACCTGCTCCAGGATCGCGGCTTCCCGCTCCTCGCCCTCGGCGCGGATCAGCATCTCCGCATTGCCGCCGAGCTGGATGTCCGTGCCGCGCCCCGCCATGTTGGTGGCGATCGTCACCGCGCCTGGCTTGCCCGCCTGCGCGATGATGGCCGCTTCCTGCTCGTGGTAGCGCGCATTCAGGATCTGGTGGGCGATCTTCTCCCGCTTGAGCTGCTTGCCGAGCTCCTCCGACTTCTCGATCGAGACCGTGCCCACCAGCACCGGCTGGCGCCGTTCCACGCAGTCGCGGATCTGGGCCAGGATGGCGTCGTTCTTTTCCCGCGCCGTGCGATAGACCTCGTCGTCGTGGTCCGCGCGCACGGTCGGCAGGTTGGTGGGGATTTCTATGGCCTCCAGCCCGTAGATCTCGGCGAACTCGCCTGCCTCGGTGATCGCCGTGCCGGTCATGCCCGCGAGCTTGTCGTAGAGGCGGAAATAGTTCTGGAAGGTGATCTGGGCGAGCGTCTGGTTCTCGAGCTGGACCGGAACCCCCTCCTTGGCCTCCAGTGCCTGGTGCAGCCCCTCCGAATAGCGGCGCCCTTCCATCGCGCGGCCGGTGAACTCGTCGATGATGACGACCTTGCCGTCGCGGACCATGTAATCGACGTCGCGCTCGAACAGCGTGTGGGCGCGCAGCGACTGGTTCAGATGATGAAGCAGGGAGATGTTGTGGATGTCGTAGAGGCTCCCCTCCGTGAGGAGCCCGTGCTTGCGCAGCAGCGCCTCGCTGTGCTCCTGGCCCGCCTCGTTCAGGGTGACGCTGCGCTGCTTCTCGTCCTTTTCGTAATGCTCGGGCCGGATCTCCGCCATCAGCCGGTCGCAGCGCATATAGAGCTCGGAAGACTGCTCGGCCGCGCCCGATATGATGAGCGGCGTGCGCGCCTCGTCGATGAGGATCGAGTCCACCTCGTCCACGATGGCGTAGGCGAAGGTTCGCTGGACCATCTCGTCCAGCGCGAACTTCATGTTGTCCCGCAGATAGTCGAAGCCGAGTTCGTTGTTCGTCCCGTAAGTGACATCCGCTGCATATTGCCGGCGGCGCTCGCTGTCCGGCAGCGCGTGCGTGATGCAGCCGACGGTAAGGCCGAGGAAATTGTAGATGCGGCCCATCCATTCGGCGTCGCGCTGCGCGAGATAGTCGTTCACCGTGACGACATGCACGCCCCTGCCGGCGAGCGCGTTCAGATAGACCGGCAAAGTCGCCGCGAGCGTCTTGCCCTCGCCGGTCTTCATTTCCGAGATCATGCCCTGATGGAGCACCATGCCGCCCAGGAGCTGGACATCGAAGTGGCGTTGGCCGAGCGTGCGCTTGGAGGCCTCGCGCACGGTCGCGAACGCCTCGACGAGCAGGTCGTCCAGGTCGGCCCCGCCCCGGACCCGCTCGCGGAATTCGTCGGTGCGGGCCCGCAGCGCGCTGTCCGACAGCGCCTCCAGCTCGGGTTCGAGCGCATTGATCGCCGCGACTTCGGGCCGCAGGCGTTTCAGGAAGCGGTCGTTATGGGTGCCGAACAGGCGCTTGGCGACTACGCCGAGCATGAAGCGTTCCCCGAAAGATCGCGGGGCCGGCCCGCAGGCGGCCCGCCCTTCGCCCGAGATTTAGAAACGAGGCCCGCCGCTGTCAACGGAACGGCGTCTCCGGCGACGGGCCGCGGGGAACCGGTCAGACGAATTGGATGTTGTCAGCGGCGAATTTGCCCTTGCGCGGGTCCCGGCGCAGCTCATAGCTGATCCGCTGGCCTTCGGCCGGGGCATTGAGGCCGGCGCGTTGCACTGCCGAAATATGGACGAAGACGTCGGCCCCGCCCTCATCGGGCTCGATGAACCCATATCCCTTGGTCGTGTTGAACCACTTCACAGTACCGGTAGCCATACGAATCGACACTCCCCAGTCACGGCACGTCGTCTCTTTTCGGGTATTTGTTCAACGTCACGCGACGTGGTCGCGACGCAATCCGCCTTGTCATGACGGCGGACTATACCACGTTATGTGTCCATTAGCGCGCGGATGTCCCGCAACTCTTCCAGAATGCTCCGCAGTTCGGATTCGGGCACGTCCTGCCCCGACAGCGCCTTGCGCGCGCCCTCGATCGTGAAGCGGCGTTCATGCAGCAATTCGCGAATGGCGACGATGGTCTCGACGTCCTCGGGGCGGTAGTAGCGCCGCCCGCCCGCCCGCTTCAGCGGCTGCAATTGCGGGAACTTGCTCTCCCAGAACCGCAACACATGGGGTTCGAGGCCGACCTCCCGCGCGACTTCCGATATCGTGCGATAGGCGGTCGGATGCTTTTCCATGGAAGCGAGCGCCTACTCCGCCGCCGCCGCCCGGCTCGCATTGACGCGCTGCTTGAGCACTTGCGAGGCGCGAAAGGCGACCACACGGCGCGGCGGAATGGCCACCTCCTCGCCGGTGCGCGGGTTGCGTCCGGTCCTCTCGCCCTTCATCCGCAGGGCGAAGGTGCCGAAGGAGGAAATCTTGACCGTCCCGTCCGTCTCCAGCGCGGTAGCGAGTTCATCCAGAACGGCTTCCACGAGCATCGCTGAATCGCTCCGCGAGAGGCCGATATTGCGATAGACCGCCTCGCAAAGGTCGGCGCGCGTCAGGGTATTGCCAGTCATGGAGCGGACGCTAACCCGGACACGCGGTTCCGGTCAACGCGAGCGGAAGCGGGGTTCGAACTCACCACCGGGCGAGCGCCGCGCCCCAGGTAAAGCCGCCGCCCATGGCTTCGAGCAGCAGCATGTCGCCTTTCGCGATGCGCCCGTCCTCGACGCCGGCCGCCAGCGCCAGAGGCACCGAGGCCGCCGAGGTGTTGGCGTGGCGGTCCACCGTGACGATGACCCGGTCGTCGCCGATGCCAAGCTTGCGGCCGGTGGCGCGCAGAATGCGCAGATTGGCCTGGTGCGGCACGACCCAGTCGATGGCCTCCGGCCCGAGGCCGTTGGCCGTCAGCGCCTCCTCCACCACCTGCGCGAGATTCGTGACGGCGTGCTTGAAGACCTCTCGTCCCTTCATCCGCAAATGCCCGACAGTGCCCGTCGATGACGGGCCGCCATCGACATAGAGCAGCCCGCTGTGGCGTCCGTCCGAGTGCAGGTGGGTGGACAGCAGATGGCGCGGATCGTCCTCGCAGGCCTCCAGCACCACGGCCCCCGCCCCGTCCCCGAAAAGCACGCTGGTCTCGCGCTCGTTCCAGTCGAGAATCCGCGAAAAGGTCTCCGCGCCGATCACCAGCGCGGTCCGGGCCTGGCCGGCCCGGATGAAATTGTCGGCCACGGCCAGGGCGTAAATGAAGCCCGAGCAGACCGCCTGGACATCGAACGCGATGCCTTCGGTCATGCCGAGCCCGGCCTGGACCGCGGTCGCGGTGGCGGGAAAGGTGCGGTCGGGCGTCGCGGTGGCGAGCACGATCAGGTCCAGTTCGCGGGCGTCCTTCCCGGCGGCCGCAAGCGCGCGCCTCGACGCCGCGAGCGCGAGGTCCGAAGTCTTCTCGCCGGGCGCGGCGATCCGCCGCTCCCGGATCCCCGTGCGCTCGCGGATCCACACATCCGAGGTGTCCATGCAGGCCGCGAGTTCGCCATTGGTGACGACGCGTTCCGGCAGGTAAGCGCCGACGCCCCGGAACTGCGCCCGCCGGCCGGTCAAGAGGCCGTTGCCGCGACCGGCGGCGCCATGCGTTCGAAGGCGGAGCGGACGTCGTCGAGGAAACCGTGGCGCGCCATATCGACGGCAAAACCGATCGCGTTGGCGAAGGCGAAGGCATCCGAGCCGCCATGGGCCTTGACCACGACGCCGTTCAGTCCGACGAAAACGGCGCCGTTGTAGCGCCGCGGGTCGAAGCGGTCGCGCACCTTGTTCAAGGCCCGGCGCGCCAGCCAGAATCCCGCCATGCCGCCGAAAGAACTCTTCACTGCCCGCCGAAGGGCCGCGCCGTAGAGGCGCGCCGAACCCTCAAGCGCCTTCAGGGCGACATTGCCTGTGAACCCGTCCGTGACCACCACGTCCACGGCGCCGCCGGTAATGTCGTCTCCCTCGATGAAACCGCTGAAATCGAACGAGGGGTCCGCGACCGCGCGGAGCCGGGCGGCGGCGTCCCGCAGCGCCGTCCCGCCTTTCAGCTCTTCCTGTCCGACATTCAGCAGCCCGACCGTCGGACGCCGGCCCAGAACCGCCGATGCGAATGCGGCGCCCATGACCGCGAACTGGAAGAGGTTTTCGCCGTCGCATTCAATATTCGCCCCGAGGTCGAGCATGGCGATCTCGGCCCGCAGGGTAGGCATGATCGAGCAGATAGCCGGGCGGCCGACGCCTGGAGGCGTACGCAGCAGGAACTTCGAGACAGCCATCAGCGCGCCGGTATTGCCTGCGGAGACAACTCCGTCGGCCCGGCCGTCCCGCACTTTCTGCACGGCGTTCCACATCGACGAGCCTTCGCCGCCGCGCAGCGCCGAGGAGGGCTTGGCGTCGTCGGCGATGACCTTCTCGGCGGGATGCAATTCGACCCGGTCGCCGAATCCCTTCAACCCGGCCAGCCCGCGCTCCATCCGCTCGGGGTCGCCGTGGATCAGGAAACGCGCTTCCGGGTAGCGTTCACCGGCAAGGGCGGCGCCCCGAAGCACGATATCGGGCGCCCGGTCTCCGCCCATGCCGTCGAGCGCAATGACGATGGGATCGGGCACAGGAGCCTTAGGCGGCTTCGTCTCTGGCTACGACGACCTCGCGGCCGCGGTAATAGCCGCATGCCGCGCAAACATGGTGCGGGCGCATCCGTTCGCCGCAATTCGGGCATTCGACATGAGTTTCGGCGCCCAGACGGTGATGGGAACGGCGCTTGTCGCGCCGCGACCGGCTCACCTTCTTCTTCGGAACGGCCATCGGGCATCCTCTTTCGGATATCTGGCAGCGGCGTTGTCTATACCAAAGCCGCCGGGGCGGCAACCGCTCCTTCCGGGGCCGGTCACTCGGTCGCTGCGCGGGGCTCAACGCCCCCGATAGCCCCGGCGAGTTCGTCCGCAACCCCCTGCATTTCAACGGCGACCGCGTCCGCGCCGACCCGGCGCAGCTCTTCGGCCCACCGGTCGTCATGGGCCCGGGCGACAATGCGCAGACGGGGAAAGATGTAACGCAGCTGGCCGACGATGGTCACCGCGCGCTTCGGATCGTTGAACGCCACGACCACGGCGCTGGCGTCCCCGACGCCGGCCGCCTCCAGCACTTCGGGGCGCCCCGCATCGCCGTGGAACACCTCGAAGCCCAGCCGGCGGCCGGCGGCGATATTGTCCGCATGGATGTCGATGCCGACCGGCAATTTGCCCGCCTCGCGCAACTGCGCGGCGCATTCCCGGCCGGCCCGCCCGAAGCCGGCCACGACCACATGGCCCGAATGCGGCCCCGCAGCCTCGACGCGCTCGCCCGACTCCTGCGCGATATCCGGCAACGCGCGGCGGCCTGCAAATGCCAGCAGCGGCGTCGCCGCCATGGAGAGCGTGACCGCCATGCCGAGCAGCTGCGCATCCGGCCCGTCCAGCAGCGAGCGGCCCACGGCGGCGCCCAGCAGCACGAAGCCGAACTCCCCGCTGCCGGCGAGCAGCAGCCCGACATAGACGGCCCGCCCCCGGGGCATCCCCAGCGCCGCTCCGATGGCTGCCGCAACGGCTGTCTTGATGACCAGCAGCCCGATCACGATCGCCGCCAGCGCTCCGGCGCGCGCGACCACCCCGCCCGCGTCGATGGACATGCCGACAGTCATGAAGAAGAGACCGAGCAGCAGGCCCCGGAAGGGCTGGATGACGGCCGCGACCTGGTGGCGGTGGCGGGTGTCCGCCAGCAGCATGCCGGCGAGGAAGGCGCCGAAGGCCATCGACAGGCCGGCGAGTTCGGTGGCGAGGCCGGTCGCCAGCACGATCAGCAGGGTCAGCGCGGTGAAGGTCTCGATCTGGCCGCCTTCGGAGACCGGCCCGTAGATGGGACGCACCACCCAGCGGCCGACCGCCAGGATGCCCACCACGGCCACGAGCGCCTTCAGCACCGACCAGAAGAGCGCTTCCGCCACCGCCTCCGGCGCGCCGCCGAGCACCAGCGTCACGACGAGGAGCGGGCCGACGGCGATGTCCTGGACGAGCAGCACCGCGAAGGCGGACCGGCCGGCCTGGCTTGTCAGCTCGCCCCGTTCGGTGAGCAATTGCAGCACCATGGCGGTCGAGGAGAGCGCAAGGGCCGCGGCCACGACGAACGCGGCCTGGGGCGGCAGCCCGAAGACCATGCCGATACCCGTGAACACCGCCGCGGTGAGCAGGATCTGCAACAGGCCGAGGACGAATTTGGCGCCGCCGAGGGCGCGCAGGCGGTCGAGCGGCAATTCGAGCCCGACCGTGAACAGGAAGAAGACGACGCCGAACTCAGCCAGCGCGCGGGCGCTGTCGATCCGTTCGACCAGGCCCAGCGCATGCGGGCCGATGACGGCGCCGGCGCCGATATATCCAAGCACCGCCGCAAGCCCGAGGCGGCGGAACAACGGCACGGCCACGACGGCCGCCAGCAGGAAGATCAGGACGTCAGCGAGGTAGCTCGGATGATCCATTCCGGCCCTTCCGGCGCCGGCCGGATAAATCGGCCGCGGACAGGTTCAGCCGCGCGTCGGCGGAGCGGCCGTCAGCCGGAACGCTCCAGGGCCGCGATTTCATCCTTCAGCGCCAGTTTGCGTTTCTTGAGCGTCTGCACTTTCAGGTCGTCGGCGGCGGGATCGTTTTCAAGAGCGTGGATTTCGTCGTCGAGGGCAGCATGCCGGGCCGCTAGCGCTGCCCGGCGGTCCTGCAAGTCCGTCATGCGCATCTTCCTCTTTGCTGCGATACTGCGGGCGCGCGCCGCCCGCCGGTCCAGCCGCGAGACTGGCCCATGGCGAGCGGTTTGTCACCCCGCCGGCCGCCTCCTCCGGCGAAGCGAGGACGAGACGATGAGATCGATTCTGGTGCCGACCAACGACCTGGATTCCCTGGAGAGCGTGCTTACCGCCGCCGAATGCCTCCGCAGCCGTATCGACGGCTGGCTGGAAGCCGCACACTTCCACACCGACCCCTCCGCCATCATGGCGACGGACGACAGCGGCGCCGCGCTCCCGGCGCTCGTCGAGCGGTTCGAGCGCGAGGACGACCGCCGCGCCGTCGAAGCGCGCCGCCGCTTCGAGGCTTTCACCGCCGCCGCCGGGATCGGCGACCGGGCGGTCTGGTCCGAGAGCGAAACCGGCCTCGACAATCTCGGCAACCATGCCCGCGTATATGATGTGGTGGTGGTAGGCCGGCCGGTGAAGGGGTCCAGCGGCCCGTCCCTCGGAACGCTCGAGACGGCGCTCTTCGACAGCGGCCAGGCGATTCTGGCGGTGCCGCCCGTGGTTCCCTCCGAGATGGGCCGCAACATACTGATCGCGTGGAACGGCTCCTCCGAAACCGCCCGCACCATCCGCGCCGCGCTCGACCTGCTGCGCCTTGCCGAACGGGTCACGGTGCTGACCGTCACCGGCATGACGGTGCCGGGGCCGACGGGCGAGGCGGTGGCGCGCCAGCTCGGGCGGGAAGGCGTCGAGGCCGGCTCGCTGGTCGTGGAGGCAGGGCTCGGGGAGAGCGGGCACAAGACCCTGGAGATCGCCGCCGACAGCGGCGCCGACCTGCTGCTCAAGGGCGGCTATACCCGCGGCCGGTTGCGCCAGGCGCTGTTCGGCGGGCCGACCAACTATATCCTGTTCAATGCCGAGCTCCCGGTGTTCATGGCGCATTGACAAGCCGGCCCGGCGTCTGCGACCATCCCCCTGCCGTTGATCTGCGCGGGAGAGTCCGGCGATCAGGGCCGGCGCCGAAGGAGCAACCGCCCCGGAAACTCTCAGGCACCCGGACCGCGCGGGGAGGCAACTCTGGAAAGCGGGCGCATACGCCCCACCGAAGATGTAACGGCTGCGCCGGAATCTTTCAGGTCGGACGGACAGAGGGGGCAGACGGGCAGGCCGCAAGGGCAGGCCCGGAAGCCGGAGGGTCCGTCGATGACCGAGTTGCTCAAGACCCCGCTTCACGCGATGCACCTCGCCGCCGGCGCGCGCATGGAGCCCTTCGTGGGCTACGACATGCCGCTGCGCTATCCGCAGGGCAGCGTCGCCGAGCACAACCAGGCCCGCAATCGCGCGGCGCTGTTCGATGTCAGCCATATGGGCCAGCTGCGGCTGATGGGCGAGGACGCGGACGCGGCCCTTGAGACGCTGGTGCCGGGCGACATACAGGGCCTCGGCGACGGCGCCATGCGCTACACCCTCTTCACCCTCGAGAACGGCGGCATCCTGGACGACCTGATCGTCTCGCGCGTGCCGGGCGGCCTCGGGCTGGTGGTCAACGCCGCGCGCCGGAACCAGGACGCGGAGCATCTTCGCAACCATCTCGGCGGCAGGGTGGATGTCGTGCCGGAGCCGGACCGCGCCCTGCTGGCCCTGCAGGGGCCGGCGGCGGCGGTGCTGCCGGATTTCGCGGACCTGCCGTTCATGGCCTGGCGCGAGGGCGAGGCCTGCGGCGTGCCGGCCCGCGTCTCCCGGTCGGGCTATACGGGCGAGGACGGTTTCGAGCTGTCGGTCGCCGGCGCCGACGCCGAAGCGCTCGCCGGGCGGCTGCTCGCCCATGAAGCCGTCGCCTGGGCGGGGCTCGATGCGCGCAACTCGCTCAGGCTGGAAGCGGGCCTCTGCCTCTACGGGCGGGACCTCGACGAGGATACGACGCCGCTGGAAGCCGGCCTCGGCTGGACCGTGCCGAAGCGCCGGCGCGAGGAGCGCGGCTTCCCCGGTGCGGCGCGCATTCTCGACACGCCTCCCACGCGCCGGCGCGTCGGCATGAGGCCCGAGGGCCGGGTCATCGCGCGCGAGGGCTCCGACCTGCTCGACGGCTCCGGCGAGCCGGTCGGCTGGGTGGCCAGCGGCGGTTTCTCGCCGGTGCTCGGCGGCCCGGTCGCCATGGGCTACCTGCCGCTCGCTCTCGCCGCGCCCGGCACGGAGGTCGCCTTCGACATCCGCGGGAAGCCGCGGCCCGGGCGGGTCGTCCGCCTTCCCTTCGTTCCCCACAACTATTTCCGAGGCTGAGAGTTCCGATGGCAGTCAGGACCTACTACACGCGCGAACATGAATGGGTGCGGATCGAGGACGGTGTCGCGGTCTGCGGCATCACCGACTACGCCCAGACGCAATTGGGCGACGTCGTCTATGTCGAACTGCCGGAGGTGGGCGTGCAGGTCGCCCGCGACGGCGAGGCCGCGGTGGTCGAGAGCACCAAGGCGGCCAGCGACGTCTATGCGCCGCTGACCGGCACCATCGTCGCGGTCAACGACCGGCTCGAAGAATCGCCCGACCTCGTCAACGAGTCCGCCGAGGACGCAGGCTGGTTCTTCCGCATGGAGGTCGACGACGAGGGCGAGCTCGACGAGCTGATGGACGAAGAAGGCTACCAGGCGTTCGTCGAGGAACTGGACTGATGCGCTACCTGCCGATCACCGGCGCCGACCGCAGCGAGATGCTCCGGGCGATCGGCGCGCCGTCGGTCGACGCGCTGTTCTCGGACGTGCCGGAGGATGCGCTGCTGGCGGAGCCCGTCGATCTGCCCCGCCATGCCGGCGAATTCGAGGTCGAGCGGCGGCTCTCCCGCCTCGCCGCGCGGAACCGGGCGGCGGGCGCGGGCCCCTTCTTCTGCGGGGCCGGCAGCTACCGCCACCACATCCCCGCGGCCGTGGACTACCTGATCCAGCGCGGCGAGTTCCTCACCTCCTACACCCCCTACCAGCCGGAAATCGCCCAGGGCACGCTGCAATACCTGTTCGAGTTCCAGACCCAGGTCTGCCTGCTGACCGGCATGGAGGTCGCCAACGCCTCCATGTATGACGGCGCGACCGCCGCGGCCGAGGCCGTGATGATGGCGAACCGCGTGACCCGGCGTTCGAAGGCGGTCGTCTCCGGCAACCTCCACCCGCATTACCGCGACACGGCGGCGACGCTCGCGCGCTTCCAGGGCTTCACCCTGGAGGCCGGTCCGCCCGTGCCGGCCGGCGGCGAAGACCTGGCGTCGCGGATCGACGGGGAGACCTCCTGCGTCGTCGTCCAGTATCCGGACCTGTTCGGCAATGTCCGGGACTTCTCGGAGCTCGCCGAAGCCGCCCATGCGAAGGGCGCGCTGCTGGTGGTCGTCGTCACCGAGATCGTGGCGCTCGGCGCGCTCAGGCCGCCGGGGGACATGGGGGCCGACATCGTTGCGGCCGAAGGCCAGTCGCTCGGCAATGCGATGGGCTTCGGCGGCCCGCATCTCGGCCTCTTTGCGGCGCGCACGCGCCATATGCGCCAGATGCCCGGCCGGCTTTGCGGCGAGACCGTGGATGCGGACGGGCGGCGCGGCTATGTGCTGACGCTGGCGACGCGCGAGCAGCATATCCGCCGCGAGCGCGCGACCAGCAACATATGCACCAATTCGGGCCTGTGCTCGCTGGCCTTCACCATCCATCTCTCACTGCTCGGCGAAACGGGCCTCAAACGCCTCGCCGCGCTCAACCATGCCGGCGCCGTCTCGCTGGCCGACCGGCTGGGCCGGCGGGTCGTGACCCCGGCCTTCTTCAACGAGTTCGCCGTGCGGCTCGAGGGCGATGCGGCCGAAGCGGTCGAGCGCCTTGCGGGCGACGGCATCCTTGCGGGCGTGCCCGTCTCCCGCCTCCATCCGGGCGCGGGCCTCGACGACCTGCTTCTGGTCGCGGTGACGGAGACGGCGGACGCGGACGACATAGAGGCCCTGGCGGAGGCGCTCCAATGACCGGCAACTCCCACGACACGGTCTCCGGCGACCTCGGGCTCAGCATCGAGGAGCCGCTGATCTTCGAGCAGGACAGCCCCGGCGCCCTCGGCGTGGACTGGCCGGAGGCGGAAGCGCATGCCGACCGGCTGGGCGGGCTCGCGCGCTCCGGCCCCATCGGCCTGCCGAGCCTGGCGGAGCCGACCGTGGTGCGCCACTACACCCGCCTCTCGCAGAAGAATTACGGCATCGACACGGGCCTCTTCCCGCTCGGCTCCTGCACCATGAAGCACAATCCGCGCCTGAACGAGCGCATGGCGCGGCTGCCGGGCTTCGCGGACATCCACCCCCTCCAGCCGGAAAGCACCGTCCAGGGGGCGCTCGCGCTCTGCCGGGAGGTGCAGCGCTGGCTGACCGTGCTGACCGGCATGCCCGGCGTCGCGCTCACGCCCGGCGCCGGCGCGCATGGCGAGCTCTGCGGCATGATGGCGATCCGCGCCGCGCTCGATGCGGGCGGGGCGGCGAACGCGGACCGGCGGCGCGTGCTGGTGCCGGATTCCGCGCACGGCACCAACCCCGCCACCGCCGCCGCGCTTGGCTTCGAGGTGGTCTCGATCCCGGAGGACGCGCGCGGCCGCGTCGATCCGGAGCGCTTCGAGGCGCTGGCGGGCGAGGGCGGCGTGGCCGCCGTCATGCTGACCAACCCCAACACCTGCGGCGTGTTCGAGAACGACATCCGCCGCATCGCCGACGCGGTGCATGCCGCCGGCGGCTATTTCTACTGCGACGGGGCGAACTTCAACGCCATCGTCGGGCGCGTCAGGCCGGGCGATCTCGGCGTCGACGCCATGCACATCAACCTGCACAAGACCTTCTCGACCCCGCATGGCGGCGGCGGACCGGGCTCCGGGCCGGTGGTGTTCTCCGAGGCGCTGGCGCCCTACGCGCCGGTGCCGCGCATCGTCGGGGAAGACGGCGCGCTCAGGCTGGAGGAGGCGAACGAGAGGGCCTTCGGGCGGATGAAGGCCTTCCACGGCCAGATGGGGATGTTCGTGCGCGCGCTCGCCTACATGATGAGCCACGGCGCGGACGGGCTCCGCCAGGTTTCGGGCGACGCGGTGCTGAACGCGAACTACCTGCTGCGCCGGTTGGAGGACGTGTATTCCGCTCCCTTCGCCCATTCCGGCCCGGCCATGCACGAGGCGCTGTTCGACGACCGCGCGCTCCGGGACACGGGCGTCTCCACGCTCGACATCGCCAAGGCGATGATCGACGAGGGGCTGCACCCGATGACGGTCTATTTTCCGCTTGTGGTGCACGGCGCGATGCTGGTCGAGCCGACCGAGACCGAGACCCGCGCCAGTCTCGACCGCTTCATCGCCATCATGCGCGGCCTCGCCGAACGCGCGAAGGACGGCGCGCCGCTGACCGAAGCCCCCTTCCACGCCCCGAGACGCCGGCTGGACGAAACCCAGGCGGCGCGCAAGCCGGTGTTGCGGTGGCAGGCGGAGGGATAGCAGGGAATAGCCCGTTCGGACGAAAAGCCGTATCCTTGCGCCAAGCTGAACGACCGTGCGGGACTATCGCGATGACAGACGATTCGCCGGAAGAAGAAACCGGGCGCAACGCACTTCCGGGACAAGCCGGAAACCGGCCGCCGGACAAAGCCGCTTCCGCTCCCCGAACTGGCCGAATTCCGCGTCTCCATGCCCCGGTTGAAGCGCTCTTCAGCCGAGGTGTTGCGCGAGCTTCGGGACGAGGGATCGTAGCTAGGTAAGTTCGATCGTTACGCTTGGGATTCGCGCTGTATAGAGGAAAAGAGCTGCCTGGCCTCCATGCGCTGCTCTTCCAAGAGAGACTCATTATACCGCAATTCGCCCAATCGCATTTCCACAGCATCCACCGATCCAAAAAACACTTCCAATGTTTGCCTTGCAAGATAGTAGTCTTCTCTGGTTCCATTTCCATAGGAAATCGATTGTTTGCTCATCATGCGGCTGAGAAGGTCAATAAAGTCTGTATTACTTGACGATTGCCCCTGCGCCCACGCCTTCGCCCCTCCGCCAGCCCAATGCCATTCGTACATCAGGCTCAGGAAAAACGGGGTTTCCTTGAGGTCCACCGCATCGGTTCGTTCCAGCCTTTCCAGAAACGCTATCCTGACGCACTCGAATTCCTCCTCGGTCAGAAGCCGTTGTTCGACCGGTTCCGCCCGATGACCGGCGAATCCGTGTTCGACAATTGCGTCCCTGACTATAGCAGTCAACCAAGCCAGAGACGCCGCGTTTGCAAAGAGTTCCTTCAGCATCGGCAGCCTATCACTGGCATCCAGACGCTCGATCAACCAGAATATTTCCCGCGCGTCGCCATACAACCTTGGAGGGCTTCCCGGCCGCTCGGGCAGCCGTCGGGCGAAATCGTCCATGCCGTCGCCCAGCACCGCAAACAGGTCCGGTATCCGGTGTGGAGCAATGTCTTCCTTGCACTCCAGGACGCGGGAGAGGAGCGCTTGGGCCATGTTGCCGCCTTGCGGGCGGGTCTCCGCGCAGCGGTCCCGAAATTGGCGAACAGCCTCTTCCCGGTCCCGCGAGCACGCTTCGAGAAAATCTGATACCTCCTCGTCAGTCAAAAAGCCGGCGGGCAGAGACAGGGCGAAATACAAGCGGAAGTAGTTGCGGCTGTATAGCCGGTGCTCGAAAGCGAACTCCCGCCACGCGCCAGCATCGTAGTGCTGTGGCGGGCGGCTATTCGGGATAGAGACTTGTGGCAAATGTACTCGCAGGTCGTCGAGAAGTTGAAGCCGCGCGTGACCCTGCTTTCCGATAATTTCGTCAAGTGTGGACTCTTCTGCGCCGTCGCCGTCTTCTGCCGCATCCTTCGAAGCGAGATGACGGTCGTTGGGGTCCGAGCCGAATTTCTTCATGAGGTAACGTTGGACCCAGTTATGGAGCTGCGGGCGGTGGAGTCGAATCACCTGGATGAACAGTCCGTCAGCTGGGTCCAATCGGTCTGCCAGAGGCGCAACATGTAACTTCAAGGCGTTGGCGGCCCTAACGACGTCTCGCGGTGTCGAGATATGTTCCGAGCACCAGCAGCTTAGCGCACGTTCGAGGCGATCATCAGCTTCGGGAGTCAAGTTTGCGTGGTCGAAGATCGCCCTAGTTTCCTCCGCAAGCCGTGACCGTAAATCAAAACCCATAGGCTCTGGAATTGCGAATGATGCTTGAACGATTTTCTCGATATACGCTTTGCCGTCTTGGGCACCGAGTGCCTTTTGCAGATATTTGGCTAAGTTATTGGGGTCGTAGGCGAGAAGGTATCCGACATTCGGAAAATCGGCGACGGCGCGCACTAGGCGCAGGACTTCAACGGCTTCATCGGGCTCCAGTCGGTCTATGTCGTCGATGAAGACGACGACGGGACGCGGGAGCGATTGGAAGTGTCGGCGGAGGCCTTGGTTGAGGGTGGCGAGGGAGGGCGCGGCTGCGTTTGAAGCCGCGGAAGCTGAGTGTTTGAGGGCTTGGGAGACCGCCCCCGCGACGGGCAGGCCGGCAGCGGCGGCTATGTCGCCTGCCGCTGCGAGAGCGGATGCAGAGTTGGCGTAGCGGCGAAGCAGAGTGCGGGCCGAACGCCTGCCGGCAGCCGGAAAGGAGTTGTAAAGAACCTTGTCGAATTCGAGGAACAATTCCCGGAGGAGCTCGGACCGGTTCCCGACAATCCAGGGAGAGAAGCGGACGATATTTGGCGCATTATCCGATTTGCCCAGCATGTCGAGCGCGAGGTTTGCTAAAGAAGATTTCCCGGACCCCCATTCGCCCTCTATGCCGACGACCAGGCCGCCTGAAAGGTCGTTGCGAAGGAAGGCTCCCGCCAGATGGCGGGCGAGTTCGCCGAAGCCCAGCCAGTCCTGTCCGGGTTCCGTAATCGGGGCGTCGTTGTTCAGCTTGGCGTCGTCCATGATGGCACTCGGTCGGGATCGGCGGGCGAGAATGACGGTGGTGGCGGGGCCGGGCAAGCGGGCGGCCGTAAATGGAGGGGTGGGGACGAAGAAATTCGAAAAATGTTCTGTATTTGATCTTGACATCCGGCTGTCCGTGGCAGATATAGGGCGGGAGGGAGTGGTATCCGGAGGCCGCTTTGCCTGGCATCGGTGCGAAAAGACCCCGGCGGCACGGGCAGGGGAGGTACGCCCTGCGTCTGCCTTGCGCGCGCGGGCGCAATCAGGCGCGCGAGCCGCGCCGGCGCCGACGCGCGCGGACGGGCGCGCGATACGCGCGAAACAGGGTCCCGCCGCACGGTCCGGCCGGCGGCGGCGCGAACGGAAGGAGGCGAGCGGGATGCGGTGGAGCAGAGACATGCAGGAATCGGGACGACAGGGCCCCCGCAAAGGGGGCGGAGAGCGGGGCGGCGCAGGAGGCCGCATGACAAAACATGACATTTCATGACACCTCGCGCGGGTCTCCGCGGCGGGCGGTCCGGGCCGGTCTCCACCGGCTGCGGCGGCATCGGGGCCCCGGGGCCCGAACGGCGTTGACTCGCCAAAGCCCGTTCGCTAGCTTCCGGCCCGTCGGCGGAAATGAGCGGGGTGTTCCATGGGGGTTTCGCTGCCTCCCGACTATAAGCCTTCCAGAAGCGAAGATTTTATGAACCCGATGCAGCAGGAATATTTCCGGCTGAAGCTGCTGGACTGGAAGGAACGCCTGATCCGCGACTCATCCGAGGCCGTCGTCCAGCTGCAGAGCGACAGCCTCCGGGTCGCCGACGACGGCGAGCGCGCCTCGATG